>JAPLHK010000015.1 GCA_026389715.1 Chloroflexota bacterium | reverse complement strand
CGACATGTCGCTGCAAATAGCCTCGCGCTGCAACCTCGAACTCGAACTGGGCAGGCCGCGTTTCCCCAAATTCGACCTCCCTGCAGGGCAGAGCGCAGACGGCTTCCTGCGCCGGCTGGCCACGTCCGGCGCAGAGCGTAAATACGGCACGCTGACGCCCGAGCTGTCGGCCCGCCTGGAGATGGAACTCACCACCATCGAGACGCTCGGTTTCTGCGGCTATTTCCTGGTGGTGTGGGACATCGTGCGCTGGGCCAGGGCACGCGGCATACGCTGCCAGGCGCGCGGCAGCGCCGTTGACAGTCTGGTGGTCTACGTCCTGGATATCAGCACCGCCGACCCCGTCCACTATGACCTGCTCTTCGAACGCTTCATGCACCCGCTGCGCAACGAGCCGCCCGACATCGACCTGGATGTCGACCGCCGCCGCCGTAACGAGGTGCGCGATTATATCTGCCGGAAATACGGCGCGGAGAACGTCTCATGCGTGGCGACCATCAACACCTACCTGGCGCGCGGCGCCATCCGCGATGCCGGCAAGGCGCTGCAGGTACCGCAACCCGTTATCGAAGAGGCCTGCAAGGGCATACACTGGCTCTCCGCCTCAAAGCTGATCGAGAAGGCGCAGACACTGCCGGAGCTCAAGGACAGCACCGTGTACAAAAGGCCTGAGCTCAAGGAATTTTTCAGGCTGTGCGCCGCCATCGATCATTTCCCCAGGCACCTCTCGGTTCACCTGGGCGGCCTGATCATCGGCGACGGACGGCTGTCGGACCTCGTACCGCTCGAACCCTCCAGCGGCGGCGACATCATCAGCCAGTACGACAAGGATGATATCGAAAGGCTGGGACTGGTCAAGATGGACCTGCTGGCCCTGCCCACCATCACGGTCATCGAGCAGGCAGTGCGCAGCATCAGGGGTAACCGCGGCATAGATATCGACATCGACCGCATACCGCGCGACGACCCGGCCCCATTCGCCATGCTGCGCGAAGGCAAAACCATCGGCGTCTTCCAGCTTGAATCCCCGGCGCAGCGCGAGATGGCAGGCAGGCTGCTTCCCCGGGATTTCGACGATATCATCATCTCGCTCTCCCTGGTGCGCCCGGGTCCGCTCAAGTCCAGTATGGACAAGACCTACCTGGCGCGCCGCCACGGGCAGGAGCCGGTAAGCTACCTGCACCCGGAACTGGAGGGGGCGCTGGGGGAGACGCTGGGCGTTATCCTCTACCAGGAGCAGGTGCTGCGCGTGGCACACGACCTGGCGGGCATGAGCTACGCCGGGGCCGACGGCTTCCGCCGCGCCATGACGCACGACCGCACTCATGAGGAGATGGATAAAATGCGTATATCCTTCATCAACAGCGCCATGAGGAAGGGGGTCAAGCGCGGCGTGGCCGAGGAAGTCTTCGGGCAGCTCGCCGCCTTCGCCGCCTACGGCTTCTGCAAGGCACATGCCGCAGCCTACGCCGTGCTATCCTACCAGACGCTCTGGCTGAAATGCCATTACCCCGCCGAGTGCTTCGCCGCCGCACTCTCCAGCCAGCCCATGGGCTACTACCCGCCGCGCGTGCTGGCCGCCGAGGCCCGCCGCTGCGGCGCCGCCATCCTGCCGCCGGACGTGAATAAATCCACTGACCTCTACACGATGGAAGGAGATGCCATCCGGGTCAGCCTCAGCCAGGTCAAGGGCATCAGCCGGGAGGCCGTCGCTTCGATTATTCAGCGCAGGGGCGAGGCCGGCTTCACCTCGCTGCGTGACTTTGTCCTGCGCGTGGAGGCCGGCCAGCCCGTCATAGAGAACCTGACAAGGGTGGGGGCGCTTGACGCCTTCGGCAGCCGCGGGGAGATACTGGCGGAGCTACCCGGTCTCCTGCAACTCAAGCGCAGGAAGGACCGCGATAATATGCTTCCACACATAGGGGCGGACCTTCAGGTTCACCCACAGACACGGGCGGGTTTAAAAACCCGCCCCTACGTTTCTCTTGGCATTTTGCATAATACTGACGTAGGGGCGGACCTTCAGGTCCGCCCGCCCATGGACGGGTCTAAAGATCCATCCCTACATACCGATCCGGGCAGCAAAGAGAGGCTGCTGGCCGAGCGCGAACTCCTCTCACTCGACCTTTCGGCACACCCGCTGGACTTCTGTCACCTCGGTGAGGGATTCACCCGCATCGGCGACCTGCCGGCGCTGCCTACCGGGCAAATTGTGAAAATCGCCGGGTCGGTCATACGTTACCAGACTCCACCCACACGCACCGGCAAGCGCGTGATATATATCATCATGGAGGACGGCAGCGGCGTGGCCGACGTCACCGTCTTCAGCGACGTGCAGGAGAAATGCGGCAGGGTGCTCTTCCGGACAGGCTGGCTGGAGGTGCGCGGCAAGATCCAGCGGCGGGGACCTAAATCGCTCTCCATCATCGCCGGTGAGTTGAGGCCGCTGAAAACACGCTAACTTTTGCAGATAAAAAAACAGGGAGCGGCCGCGTGCCGGCGCCCCCTGTCAAGGGAGGAGAACCACATAACCTTAAATCATACGGGTTACTAACACCATCGAGCAGATAATCAGCATCACACAGAATACCATTGACCAGAAGAGAGCCTGCGTCTTCCAATCCGCCTTAGCAGTTCTAATCATCAATTTCATCTGTGTCATTGCTCTTCTCCTGATTTTATTTTCCGGATGCAACAATTCTAAACCCTGACTTCTGTTTAAACAATAGCCCACCGGTACTGTTTTGTCTGTGACCTTAGTACTATAGGGTAATAAGAAGGTAGTAGTCCTCAGGTATGACGGACTACTACCAATGGCTGAGGCGGGTACGCCGCCTGCTATGACAACCGGTGGATTATGGCCGGTACCATACGTAGCTCAGGGTGACCTCCTGCTTCTGGAAGCTGGGGATATAGCGGTTATACATTACCGTTTCTCCGGGAGGTATTTGGTCGGCGACAGTAACGCTATCGCCGGTGCCGGCCGCCACAATTTTAACGTCTTTGAGGTACCACGATTTATCCGTGTTGGTTACGCTGCCATTGACAACCAGCGCATTAACGCTGGAATACCGGTATAAGTCGCTCTGGTTCGACCAGACGATGGCCGATTGCCCGGGAGCTGTGGATGACGGCACGGGCGCTGGTTCCGTCTCAGGCGGGATGTTGGCCCCCTGCAGGATGGTGAGGTAAACTGGTACGTAAATCGGGCTGTTCAAAGCCCCGTCAGCCGAAACGGTAATAATGCCCGTATAGGAACCGGGGGGCATACCTGTCGCATCAACCACAACTATAGCAACCACCGTCTGGGTTCCGATTTGGTTTGTCGCCTGCTGCAACACGATCCACTGCGAATTATCGCTCATCGACTCGTTCATAATGCCGCCGCCCTGGTTTATCACTGAAACAGCCTGCTCAAGCAGCGGCCCCTGCCCGGGCCCGACCGTAAAAACAAGTTTATCCGGTTTGACTACCAGCACAGGCACCGCCGGCACCGGCGCAGACGCCGGCTGGGCGCCGGGCAACATACAGGAAAAAGATGGGATACTTAATGCCAAACTCAGGACGGCAACCGTGATAAAAAGGCGCCTTTTACACATTATCATTCACCCCCCTTAACCGTTAACCTATTTCCACCGCATTATATACTATGACATGGTTTTTTTATATAGCCCGTAGCCTACCCGGTCTAATGCAGTATAAACCCATCCCTAATTTTGACATTACAGGTCGGCTTACCTATGCTATTAGAAAGAGGTACCGGGCTGAATTTTATATGAGGAACATCAATTTACTGCTGCTGATACTCCCTTTGCTGGCCGTCTTCGCGTCGTGCATGTCCAGGCAGTATCCGGTAACCAGCACTTACCAGGAAACGGCCTACAGGACAGAAAACATCAGCGAAACTTACACGGAGAACGAGACGGCGGTTGAAACCTTATCCGGCCAGTACGAGCTGACCCCATTTTATTCATGGTACTCACAAAATATCGCCTTTTCCGGCAAAACCAACGTCTGGTATTTGGCCTACAACATCCCGGAGTCACCGCCGTACGATAATATAAGATTAATAATCTCCATCTGGAAGCAGCTCCAGTACGAACCGGCCACGATCAGTGTGCTCGATGTGACTAAAGGCGGGCACCTCTCGGCACCTGCTCCAGCTACAGCCGGAGATACCGATAAAGGGCAGGTCAAATGGACCTGGATAACCAGCACATCGTCAGGCACCGCTTCAACATTTTCGTCAGGCAGCAGCACGGACAGCGGCACAAGCGTCATTACAGGCGGGACTTCAGACTCCTGGCTGGATACCGCCAATACGCAGATTAACCAGGCATTGTTCCTGGGTGGGCGGAACTACCTCTGGTCGAAACAGGCGGACCCGCAAATCATTGAGTTGAATGCGGGCAGGGCCCAAAAAATCGGTGTCATCATCTCTGGACCCCAGGATAGCTGGAACTCCAGGATTACGGTGGCCGCAACCTGGTCAAGTAGTACCACTTCATACCAGCCCGTTACAAAGGAAAGAAAGATTGAGAAACAGGTGCCGTACACGGTGCAGAAACAGAAAACCATTTACGAAACCAGGCAGGTGCCTTTCTGGGAGGTTCTCTTCTCGCCTTGAATATAAAAATGTACCGTATATACAATCCGGCCAAGGCGCCGGCCGGCCGGGAGGTTACACGTTGCGCGGCCTTCCCTTAACCGCTACCCTCCGCTTTATCCTTACGGCGGGGATGCTCGGTTCACTTCTGCCTGCGTCTTCCTGCGTCCCTGTGCAATACCCCGTGAAAGAAACATATTATGAGACAACCCTGGTCACGGAAAACCGCACTGAAACCTATGACGAAACCGTGCCTGTGGTCAAAACCACATCAGGGGAGGAGGCGCTTATCCCGTATGTAGTGTGGAGCAACCCCAGCCTCAAATTTAAAGGCAACAGGTTCATCTGGTATTACGGTTACAGGCTGCCCGACACAGGCGCGCATACGGGGGAGAAGATACGCATAGACCTGTATAAGCAGGATTACTATGAATACGCTATGATCAGTCTTTTCGATATGGCGCCCAGGGGACAGGTGCTCCAACCGCCCGTCATCGCTGCCTCAGATCCCCTGCAACCACCCAATGTTGATTGGACTTGGATAACCAAGGAAGGCGACACCACTACTATCAGTGACTGGCTCAACACAGCTAACATCAAGTTTAATTTCGCGCGTTTCCTGGGCGGGCAATCGGACCTCTGGCTGAACCGGGATAGCGCCTACTCTATCGAATTCGATACGCGCGGGGCCCGCGATATCGCGGTCGTGATAGCTGCGCCGACCACCCCGCAGAATGCCAGGTACTCCGCTTCCTTTGTATGGACGGACAACGTCACGGAGAACGTTACCCGGACCATGGAACGCCAGGTTCCCTACCTGGTGGAACGGAAGGTGGCGAAGCAGCGGACAGTCTATGAAACCCGGCAGGTCCCTTTCTGGGAAACCCTGTTCAATAAATAAAAACCGTACCGCAGCAACGGTACCTTAAATCAAGCCCAGGTACCAGGCCAGAATCTGCCGGCCCCACAGCAAAGCCACCAGCCCTCCTATGCAGAGGAATGGACCGAAAGGAAGCATCTCTTTGCGCTTCTTCCTCCCGCTTATCAGCAATGCTGCAGCCACGATACCTCCCGCCAGTATCCCGATGAAAAGCGCCACAAAGACGAGGGGGAAACCCGTCATCAACCCCAGCAGTCCGGCCAGTTTAACATCCCCCATGCCCATGCCTCCCCTCGAGATAACAACCACAAGGAATAAAAGCAGGGCAGCGGCGACACCTCCTGCGGTGGCGCACAGGAAATAGTTATTAAAGATGGCCATGAAATCCTGTCCAGCGAAGAAAATGGACCAGGCCAGGCGGTAATGCAGCAGGGTGACCAGCAGTGCAACTGCGGCGGCCAGCGCCATGCCGGGATAAGTAACAACATTGGGCAAAATGAAATGCTCGTAATCGGTGATAAAGAGGACAATCAGCAGCGATGCGTAAACCAGCAAGATCAGTAGTTCCCAGGTTATGCCATAGCGCAAATACAATGCGGCGAAAAGCGCCCCGCTGACGAATTCCACTATCGGTGTGCGGGCAGAAACCGGTTCATTGCATTGCGCGCAGCGCCCGCGGGCTATGAAGAAACCCAGCAGGGGCAGCAGGTGTTTCCCCTTGCGCTTCGCCCCGCATTTCGGGCAGGCCGGCGCTTTGAGGAGGAGTCCACCTTCCTCGTTCACCGACCCGGCAAACCAGTTCAGCAATGCCCCCCAGACTATGCCCAACAGCAGGAACACTACAGCCGGGAAGATGGTCGCCATATCTGTTAACCCCTGATATATTTTTTCTCACCCATGCCGAAATAGCGGTCGAAAACAACACTGTTCCCCTGCCTGTCTTTAACCGTCCCGCTGCAATAGCCGAAGGGCCCGAAGTATTTCACCCTCAATATCAGCAGGTTCATATCGATAGTGCCCATCGAAACAGGCTTGAAGGTTAGGTTCACCATTCCATATTTATCATGTATTGTCCATTCACCATCTACGCCCTGCGGCCGCTCGAATTTCACCGCGGGCAGGAGGTTAAGTTTGCCATCCACCCAAAGGCAGTTCTCGTTGTATTTCTCAGGGTCGGTGGATTGGTTGTCGGTCAAATTAAAGCCGACCAGCCGGCCTTTTTCGTCATAGCCGGCAGCCGTCACCCAGTCGTACTGCATCACGTAGGGATAGAACCCCTTATGGTCGTCAATGATCGCAAAGCTGTCAGTGCGCAGAAATTCGATCCTGTCAGCGCCCAATACCAGGCTTCCCTGCATGGGCATCAGGCACTTGTGCGAGTACACGCCCCGGTTGTGGCCGAAGGGGATTGAAACCACTATCGGCTCGACCAGCCCCTCATCATGAAAGGCCTCGAAATGCGCTTCGATGTCGGGCAGGTCTTTATAGTCGCTTATTCGTATGTTTATATAAAATCTGCCTTTGGTGAGGGCGCTGATGATCTCTATGCGGCAATCTTTATCCCGCCATGATTGGCTGGCATCCCAGATGGAGGCGGGTATTTTTATCTGCCAGGACGGCACTACTTTTTCAAAGAGATATTTTTTACTGCGCTCCTTGTCATAGATAACAAATTGCGCAAGGGCTGATACCTTGGCGTTATAAAGAACGGCCAGCATAAACCACCTGCTGTTGCCGAACTGAAAAGCCTGCCATTCCTTCAGCCTTCCGGCCAGCAACGGCCGCGGCAGCCAGGCGCCCAGCGGCCTGTCGGCATCGAGAGGATTCACCTGCTTAAACTGGCTGCTGAAGGTGCCGAATTCAAACTTGCCCCCGCTTACCAAGCTCTCAGGAGCGGGACGGATAGCCCTTTCCACGTATTCTGCCATTTTCACTCCCCCCTTGCCCGACATTGTGCCTCATTAAGGCCGAAATATCAAAGGCGGACGCTCCATGCCACTTTGCCCGGTAGCCTGCTATGCGCCGCCTGCCATTTCCGCACAGGGTTTGTTTATCATCACGCCTCAATTATAATTAGCGTAAAGAAATGCATTATGTGAGGTATATATTACGATGAGATGGTTTGGCTGCGCGTTGACAATCCTGGGCATTATCCTGGTTATCTTCATCCTCACACACCTCTCGGAGATCTGGGTCTTCTTGGAGCGGCTTTTAAATAGTGCAAGGTTGTAATAGAGCTCTGGCATCAGTCCGGGGATTAATACTGGTTTTAGCCATAACCCTGGCGGCCGGTTGCGCACCCAGGTTTACCACTGCTAACACGGCAGGCCAGTACGTATACTTTCCTGTGGACCCCCGCCAGTTGATCACCACGCAGGATACCGCGGTCCGCGAGGCGCTTAAACAAATCCTGGCAGATAAAACGGATTTCAGGTCCGACTTCCGCAAGATCCAGGACTGGGTCGCCTCGCATATAAGCTACTCGCAGGACAGCTATTACTACTGGCAAACACCCGCAGAAACATTGAGCAAACGTACAGGCAACTGCAAAGATTTCGCCGTGCTGCTCTGCACTCTCAGCCGGGCGGCGGGCGTGCCGGCCAGCGATATCTACGTTGCTATCGGCAAGGACCGCAGCAACAAAAGCCACGCCTTCATCATCGAGAAATGGCTGCTCGGCCGTTGGCAGGTTATTGAACCCCAGGTGGGAGGCTTTATCATGTCCGATTTATCGGGCATGGATACGGCTGACAGGTACGCCGTGACCTCCAGGTTTAACGACACTGCTTATTATGGGCAACCTGCCTTTATCACTGGCAGCGAAAGCTTTCTCAGTTCCGGCGCACCCGCGTCGCCCGTCGCCAGTCAGGCGTCTGAAGATACGGCCTCCGCTTCCCTTTCCTCAAGTCCCCCTCCCGCGGTCAATCCGCTGCCCGAAATCGATTACTTCTACTTCAAATCAAGTCCCAATATCGTGGGCATGCCGGGGTCTATCATGCTGAACTGGCAGGTCACGGGTTCATCATCCGTTTATATCGACAGGGGCGTGGGCTATGTTGCGCCTTCCGGCAGCCAGATAGTCACCGCCGCCGCGGGAACCACCTATACCCTGACGGCCAAAAACGACAACGGTGAGGTGAGATCGATGGCTGTTAAATAATTTTGGCATTCAGAGCAGCAGTTATTTCCGGCAGAATTTACATTGCAGCATGATACATTTGCTGTTGTTGCCGATTCCCGCGCAACCCATAGTGGTGTCGCTCTTACCCCAGGTTGTAGCGTTACAGCCCGTCCGCCCGGTGCTGTTGCCCCAGGTTGTCGTGTAAGGCGCAGGCGAGGCATTTGCGTTGTCAGCTAAGGCCGGGACTGCGCCTGTAAATATTGTTGTGGCCAGGCAGGCCAGGCCAATTACCATGGCAACAGCCAATCTCCCTTTCATTTTCATACCTTTTGCCTCCCTTATATTACACTCAAAATGCCCGCCTCCAGGATAGCGATATCAGGCGAAATCAGGAAATTTCCTGGAGCCAGCGGCGAGAGTCGAACTCGCGACCAGCTGTTTACGAAACAGCTGCTCTACCACTGAGCTACGCTGGCACACTTTTTAGTATACCCTGACCGAACGATGACGAGCAAGGAAAGCATGCCTCCTTCTACCCAAACCTCTGATCAAGGCAAATACACCTCGGCCTCGGCCACGCCCACCGTATTGCCCTGCTCGTCTTTAGCCCAGATATCCAGGGTGACGAAATCCTTGCCTTTACCAATGGGGTGCTTCTCGGTCACTGTGGCGCCGTAGATGCAGGTCGCGTCCACGGGCACCGGCCTGACCAGCTTGGACTCGATACGCTTTAGCCGCCCGCCCGAAGGGTAGGCCCAGTTGGTGACCACCTTGCACATCAGCGACATGGTCTGGTTGCCATGCATCACCGTGACCGGCAGGCCGAAGACCTGCGCGGTTTTACACCACTCAGGGTTATTGTGCACCGGGTTATAATCCATGGAGCCCGCCGCGTGCTGCCAGATGACCTCCTGGTTAACCATCTGCCTGACCTCGGGAAGAACATCCCCGCAATTAACCGATTCGAAAATAATCTTCTTTTCCATTTCTCTGCTCCTTCGCTCAGGCCTGTAGGGCATGCTCGCCCTTGAGGAACTTTAAAACGTCTTCCCGCGTTCGCGGCAGTATCAGCGTCACATAGTAGCGGATCTTCAGGTTGCCGTGCTGGTCAAAGGTCTCCGTCATGTAGCGCATGTAATATTTGCCGCGCTTGATCCACTTATCGTGGCCTTTTATCTTCATGGTCAGGATATCCCCAACTTTGATGGGATCGTAGTACTCGATGATCTGGCCGGGGTTCCTGGCGCCGGGCGTCCTTATCCAGCTGCCGTGTCCCTTCCTCATCAGGAAAAACCCCACCTGCGTGCCGAACATGGGATGCGCGACGATGCCGTCATGGCCGCACTTCCTGGCGTAGGCTTCATCATAGAAAATGGGGTTGTCATCAGGCACCCCCTCTGCGTAGGCAACCAGGTCCTCCGCCTTGACCTCGAACTTCATAGGGAGCTCGCTCTCTTTGCCGATCTCTATCTCGTCCCAGAACTCATACTGGTCGATATCCTCCTTCACCAGGAAATCGGCGCCGAACTCCTTCTGCTTGGCGGACTTATGATACTTAGCCATCTCTTCCAGGTATCCCATGACTATCAACCTCCTTATTTAGACCTTATGCTTGCAGCAGCATAGTATACCACCGGGGTAAAGCCAGCGGCCGGGGCGCTAGCCGTCATAGCGCTGGCCAGCCCGGCATAGACGCTTACACGCAGGAATCAAACAGTATGGCGGATATAAAACACTATAGAGACGAGACTGAAGGCCCGCTCCTGCAATTCCAATCCGTAGGGGCGGGTTTAAAAACCCGCCCCTCGCGGACGCAGCTAAAGCAACGCCCTTACATATTTATCAGGGCTATTTATTGGCCTCTTTCATTATGTACCGGAAGGTGCAATGGTCGGGCTGCCCCACGTGGTGGCGGTCGTGCAGCACCAGCTTGACATCGGGATTATAGCCCTCGAGTATGGCGTAGTCAGCAAACTTACAATAAATCTTCGCGTAGTCGCCCACGCCGAACTCGCGCGCGGCGTTCCAGAAGGTGCATTCGCCGGCCTTGACCACCAGGTCGTTGTTGTCCAGGTCGGGATGCGGGTCGAAGTTGATGCTGTCGATGTCGCTGTAGATCAGCCAGTTCTTAAGCGTGAGCGGTTTGCCCAGATCTTTAACGATTGCGGCGATGCGCCTGCCCCTGGCCTTGCCAAAATCATCAATGGCCGTTTTCAGCAAAGCCTCACCCTTCTCTTCTCCCAGTTCCTTAATCACCGCCTTTGCCACGAAGGCAAACAGCGCCGAGCCCAAACCGAAGCCCGGCACCTGGTATTTATCGCCCAGCGCCGCCTTCTTGTCCAGCACGTCGCCGAGGTAGTCCCAGTCGAAACCCTGCTTTTTCTCACGTTCCAGGTCGTCCATATCGCACCTCCGTTCTATAATAATCGCGTCATTAGCGAGCGGCCATTACCCTGTCATTGCGAGCGTTAGCGAAGCAATCTCATTGTCCCGAACAATGCCGAAGGATTGCCGCGTCGCTGCGCTCCTCGCAATGACACAGTTCAAAAGCCTCGCAATGGTGAGCATAGTAATGTTATCATTATAACTGCATTTTGAAATAATCACCCCGGAGGATAAAGATGCCCTATAAACTGATCACGGTTGAAATCGCTGACGAGGTCGCCACACTGACACTTAGCCGTCCGGACAAGCTCAACTGCCTTAATGCCCCCATCCTGCACGAGATGTCGGCGGCGCTCATTGACCTGAATAAAAATGAAGACGTCAAGGCACTCATTTTGACCGGTGCGGGCCGCTCCTTCTGCTCCGGCGCCGACCTGTCCGAGCAGCCTTATGGAACGGACAAGAACCAGCCGGACATTAGCCGCGCAGAGCATATCACCCCCTTTGTCAGCTTCGGCTGGGTAGTCAAGCAGATCGAGGAATTCACCAAGCCGGTCATCGCGGCGGTTAACGGCATCGCCGCGGGCGGAGGCCTGGCCCTGGCCCTGTCAGCCGATATCCGAATAGCCTCGGAAAACGCCACTTTCTCGGCTATCTTCGTCAAAAGGGGACTGGTGCCCGACTGCGGCGTCTCCTACTACCTGCCCCGTCTGGTGGGCATCAGCAAGGCGCTGGAGCTGATGTGGAGCGGGGATAAAATCGACGCCAAAGAGGCCGAGCGCATCGGCATGGTAAATAAAGTCGTGGCGCCTGACCATCTTATTCAGTCGGCCCAGGAATTCGCGCAGGGCCTGGCTAAGGGACCGTCCCTGGCCATCGAGATGATCAAGTGCATGGCCTATACCTCGCTCAAGTCCGACTCGGTCATCACGCAGATGGCGGTGGAGGATTTCATGCAGCAGGTCTGCCGGGAATCCGAGGACGTCCGTGAGGGCGTGATGGGCTTTCTGGAGAAGCGGCAGCCCAAATTTAAAGGAAAGTAACTCGGCAGCACTTCATTGCGAGCCTTATTCTAATCTCTTCATTACGAACCTCAGCCTCGTCATTGCGAGCAAAGCGAAGCAATCTTAAGGATTGCCGCGGGACTCCGTCCCTCGCAATGACACGTACGTTAAAGATTGCTTCGTCGCTATGCTCCTCGCAATGACATTTTTAGGCGGGCTCCTCGCAAGGACAGCCCCGTAAACCACACCGCGGTGCCGTGAGAGCATTGTTGACAGGATAGGCCAAAGAGTTTAGAATTTCCCTTTGTCAGTTGCCTTTTTGTGTTCCAACAAGGCGGCCAAAAATAATAAAAGGAGTTGATTGCTTGTGCCCGAAGTCAGATTAGGAGAAGGGGAAAGTTTCGAAAGCCTATTGAGGCGTTTCACCCGGAAAGTTCAACAGGAAGGAATTATCAGCGAGGTACGCCGCAGGGGCTTCTTCGAGAAACCCAGCATCAAGCGCAAGCGCAAAGAGGCAACCAAGCGCCGCAAAAGCAATAAAACAGCGTAACCGCCATGCCGCTACTGGATAAAATCAATACCGACCTTAAAGCCGCCATGCGGGCAAAGGAGGAACTACGCCTCCTGGTGCTGCGCACGCTGCTGTCATCGATTAACTACGCCGAGATCGCGAAGCAGAAAAAGCTGGACGACGGCGGTATCATCGAGGTCATCGGCAAAGAGATAAAGCAGCGCAGGGAGAGCATCGAGGCCTACGATAAGGGCAACCGCCCGGACCTCTCCGCCAAGGAGAAGGCTGAAATGGCCATCCTGCAGGAATACATGCCGGCCCAGATGAGCAGGGACGAGATCACCGCCATAGTAGAGAAGGTGATCGCCGAGGTGGGACCGAAAGGCCCGGGCGACAAGGGCAAAGTCATGCAGAAGCTCATGCCGCAGGTCAAGGGCAAGGCGGACGGCAACGAGGTCAATTCCATCGTCACAGACCTGCTCGGCAAATTGTGAATTATTAAGATTGCCCAGAGTATTACGTTATTGCGAGCGTAGCGAAACAATTTCAAGGATTGCCGCGGGACTCCGTCCCTCGCAATGACATATACGTTACAGATTGCTTCGTCGCTACGCTCCTCGCAATGACATTGTTGGATAAAGATTAATATGAAATTCGGCATTGTGGTCTTCCCCGGCACGTGGAGCGACCGCGACTGCTATTATTCCATCCACAACATCTGCGGCCAGGACGCCGTCTATATCTGGCACAAGGAGACCGACCTCTCCGGCTGCGACTGCATCGTCCTGCCGGGCGGCTTCTCCTACGGCGACTACCTGCGCACCGGCGCCATCGCCCGCTTCTCACCGGTCATGGACTCCGTAGCCGATTTCTCCCACAAGGGCAGACCGGTCATCGGTATCTGTAACGGCTTCCAGGTGCTCTGCGAGGCGCACCTGCTGCCGGGCGTGCTGCGCCAGAACGACCACCTGCAGTACCGCTGCCAGTGGACCTACCTGAAAACCGAGAATAACGCGACCCCTTTCACCGCTAAATGCAGGAAGGGGCAGGTGCTCAAGATACCCATCTCACACTACGAGGGGCGCTACTACGCCGACGACAGCGTTATAAAGGAGCTGGAAGATACGGACCGCGTGGCCTTCCGCTACGGCACGCCGTCCGGCGAGGTCACTAAGGAGGCCAACCCCAACGGTGCGCTCAACAACATCGCCGGCATCGTCAACAAGCAGGGCAACGTGCTGGGTATGATGCCCCACCCCGAGCGCTCCTGCGAGGACATATTGGGCAGCAGCGACGGTAATATCATCTGGGAGTCGATCATTGCCAGCATCTAAAGAACAGTTAGAAGAGATCGCCCTCAGCCGCAAGGAGTACAACCTCATCGT
>JAPLHK010000120.1:12023-29210 GCA_026389715.1 Chloroflexota bacterium | reverse complement strand
TGCCGGTATCGCCTGCGGCGAAGCCGAGCGCCAGGTTGGCCTAGCCAAGCTCGCCCAGCACCCACGAGGCGTCGGTGGCCTTGCCACCCATACCCGGCACGGACTGCGAGGCGCGGATGGTGCGGTTCCACTCGAAATCCCTGACGAAATAGGTCCGGTCTAAGGCGGGATTGAGCGTGACGGTTACAATCATGGCGGAGGCTATTCGCCTTCCCCGCCGGCGGACTCGAGGTATTTAGCCAGGTCACGGCGCGAGCGGTACAGCTTGTCCTCGTCATTGAGCAGCTTCGGCCAACTGCTCACCGTGAACACCACCGCGTGCGTATTCAGCCAGCTTTATCTCGCCGAACTTGTAAGCGTACTCGAGCACGGGCGGTATGGGCTGACGGGTAGCGCAAAACACCATGATATTGCGGGCATGGGCATGTATCACGGCCTGGCCCTGCGGATAGAAACCGTTGAGGAGCTTCAGGTGGGTCGGCGCCTCGCGGGAGACTTTGCCTCCACCTTCCAGCAGCTTGCCCTGCAGGTCGAGCACCAGCACGTCCTCAGGCTTGAGCTGCCAGAACCTGCGCGTGCCGGCGTAGCTGGGCGACATGACGACCTTGTCCTCTACACGGATGCTGATGTTGCCGCCGGCCAGATCGGTAAGATTGCGCTCCAGCATGATTTTGCCAACCTGCGCGACTAATTCCCGGGCTTCGTATAATGATTTTTGTTCCAAATTTCCCGTCCTTTGGATTACATTATCTTACATTTTTAATGTCATTGCGAGGTACGCAGTAACGCCACAAAAATTAGACCTTATAACAATTGGCTTTGTGCTGAAAAGCAAGCTTGGGCAAAAGGCGGCAAGAAGAAAGTAGCTTGTCGATCGAGAAATTACCATTGAACAAACATCGGCATGTATGTAAATTCATAATAAAAAGAATAAAGCTGTTATCTTGTACTTAAACACAATCATTCAATTATGATACTTCCCTAGTGTAATTTTTATATCCTAACTCCTTAGCCGTCCTATAATCCGCTTCAGCTTTGTCGTTTTCCCCTTTGAATTTGAAGGCATCTCCACGGTCGTTGTATGCCCAGGCATCTCTTGGGTCAAATGATATAGCCATTGTGTAATCAGCGATAGCTTTATCGTATTCACCTTTATTGCGATAGGCAAGGCCGCGATCTTTGTACGCTCTGGAATTCTTCGGGTCAATTATCATGGCCTGACAATAATCGGCTATGGCTCTATCGTATTCACCTTTGTTGTTGTAGGCAATACCACGGTTAATATATGCCTCTGCCAACTCTGGAATTAACATTGTTATGATCGTGTTATAGTCAGCGATAGCTTTGTCGTATTCACCTTTATTGTTGTAGGCAAGACCACGTAGAGAATAAGCTGGGAAATTGATATCCCCAGGGTGTGACTTTATCCATTTTGTCCATTCTAATATTTCTCTGTCGTATTCGTTTGGCATAGCTGCCTCCTAACAGTAGTTTATATCCAAGACACCCAAATGTGATTCCCAGTAGAAATACTAACAGGTAAACCACATAAGTAAAAACCACGGTAAGAAGAGAATTATGGGAAGACATCAGCTAATCATACGTTTGGCATCTTGCCTAATTCTAACAACGAATAATCGACCGATATCCCAAAGTCCGAGATTGGTGCACAGGTATAATGAACCCACCCTGGAAAGTGGATATAATTTTCACTTTTCTTTAGCTTTACAGCAACCGTAAATTAATATGATTGTAGCTATTATAGCTATCCCCAGAATTATAAAAACCGATAGGTAATCTCCTGTAGATATATTATTATTAACCATAGCCACGATGAATCCCCAAAAGATACAACCAATTGCCCATGCTACCGGTTTTGAAATCTTCGTATTAGGATATTGATCTTTTATTAAAATAAATGCACCTATCGCTGGTAAAGCGACTGCTAATGAATCTAAAACAATTTTTAAAATCTTTGCTAAGTCCATATATTTCCTCCTTTGACGATTGTCCTTATCAAGATTTTTAAAATACCCGAATATTTAATTTCTACTATTTCCACAGCATACTCCAATGCAGTCATCACTTTCAATACCCCAATTTGTTTTATTTATTTTGCATGTACGATATAATGTAGATGTAGTGAGGCTAGGGTAAATGCAGCAGACATATTCATGTCCTAATTGTGGTTATCAGGTTGCCTTTGGAACCCAATTTTGTGGTCATTGTGGTAATCCCCTTGCTTGGCAACAACCAATAGCCCCCACCACCGCTCTATCGGCCACCATAAATTCCCAACAACAAGAAACGAATTGGTTTCAAAGACATCTTAACTGGACTTGGGTATTAGCAGTCTTTTTCGTACCTCTTATACTTTTTGCCTTGATTGGCTTTATTTATTGGCTAACATATCAAACTTGGCCTGTCGGCTTGTTTGATATTGTTCTTCGCACATTATCGGTTGTTCTTCCCATCCTTGATTTGATAGTAAGTGGCTGGGTTATCAAAAATAAGGGGAGAAGCCTATGGTGGATTCTCCTGACCGGTTGGCTTTCACCATTATGGTTGGGCAATAAAAATAGATGAATATATGATCTGTATAGGCAAATCTATTATCTCGTGTGCTCTACTTTGCACAGTACCTAATTTCAAAATGATATATCATCTGAGGCTGGGTCATGGAGCGGGCATTTCAATGTTATTAATCACCTCAACCACACTAAAGCCCAAGGATTTCAGGAGGTGAACTAAATGCAACAACTAAGATGTCCCAAATGCGGATGGAGTTCAAAGACAGTATGGCTAAACAGGGTATAGGAATATAGATACAATCATTGTGGACGTATATGGAGAATAATAGACAACGAAGGAGTTGCAAAAATGGGAAGACACAGTAGTCCAGCAAATCCAGTATGGAGAGAGTGTGGTACGTGTAAGGGTACAGGACGAAGTTATTATCTGAATTTGAATGCGGGTACTTGCGAAGTCTGCAACGGCAAGGGTGGAAAAAACATGAGTCCCAATTCACGTATACACAGCGCATGCAAAGGAACTGGCAGAGATTCAGGTCGAGGTAGAATGTATAATTGTGAACCATGCGGTGGATTGGGATGGATAGAACCATAACAGTAGTAAATGGCGGAGAGAAGAAGAGACCATCGGAGAGACTATCTCAATAGTTGAATATTATGCAGCAGACGTTTCAGTGCTATAGGTGTGGTGCTCAGTATTACATTGGTCAGCCATATTGCTATAACTGCCAATCTCCATTTCAGTGGAACTATCCCAATTGTAAAGGTCCAGTCCAAAAAACTATGTTAAGTTGTCCATACTGCTCGAAACGTTCAAGGTAACACGGAATCTGCGTGTAAATGGCAGCCCAGAAGCCAAATTGGCCTTTATCCATAAGTACATCAATCAAATAAGCATAGACCCATGGGGCAACATTCGAATCAGAGGTAAGTTTGACATAGCAAAAGATAACGAAGGTGTTTATCCACGATGGTCAAAAAGCACGGTTGTAATAGATAAACTAAAAAGTAATAATTTTAGTGACGTTGTACCGTGGCAATCTTTAAGATTGCTTCGCTTCCTGCCGCGCCTCTGGCTCGCAGCTTTGGCTCACCGCAATGACAGAGGAAGGTCTGGTAATTTCAAGAACCGCCCGAAGGCTTCATCCCAGCCGGCGGCATCGCCGGGCAGGTAACTTACAGTCTCAAATGACCGCCTGACGATCTCTTTACCCTCCGACGGCGACTTCACTTCGCCCAGCGCCATCAACTGCGCCATGCAGTTCCCCAGCGCTGTGGCCTCGGCCGGCCCGGCTACGACAAGTACGCCGGTGGCCCCGGCCGTGAAGCGGTTCAGGAGTGTATTACGCGAACCGCCGCCGATGATGTGTATGCGGCTCAATTTCCGGCCCATTACTTCCTGCAACTTCTCGAAGGTATAACGGTACTTGAGCGCCAGCGATTCCAGGATGCAGCGCCCGCTGCGCCTGCAGTATTCGGCAATGCGGGCGGGGAAATCTCCCGGCGTGAGAAACAGGCGGTCGTCCACATCTATGAAAGAGCCGAAGGGCGGCGCCTTTTCCGCCATACTTATCATCTCTTCAAGGCCGCCTGGCAGGCCGCTCCCTTCCCAGGAGCGTAGGCATTCCTGCAGTACCCAGAGGGCCTGGATATTCTTCCAGACCAGCCAGGCGCCGCCCACCCCACCATAGCAGGTGAAGTTGTGCTCCAGACCGGACTGGCTGATAAGCGGCTCTTTCACCTCCACACCCAGCAATGACCAGGTGCCAGAACTAAGAAAGGCAGCGCCCCCGGAGGATGAGGATATCTCTGCGGGCGCGCCTGAAGGTACGCCCCTACTGTAAGGAACCACGCTGACCGCCGAGGCGGTATCGTGCGTGCCCACGGCGATGACCGGCACAGCGGGCAGGCCCAATTCATTCCGCAACAGTGACTTCAGCGTCCCCAGTCTCGTGGCAGGCATGACGACCGGCGGCATGATGTCAACCGGTATCCCGAAGGCCTCCAGCACCGACAGGCACCACTCTTGTTTATAAGGGTCGAAGAACTGCGTGGTGGTAGCATTGGTGAATTCGCAGCATTTCGCGCCGCACAGCCAGTAGTTGAACAGGTCGGCAATCATCAGGTAGGTAGCAGCCGATTTCAGCAGAGGGGAGCCGGCCAGCACCATGGAGTAAAGCTGGAAGAGTGTGTTGTGCTGCATGAACTGTACACCGGTGCGCCGGTAGATCTCGCCGCGTGACATGACCTCAAAGGCTTTTTGCATAACGCCATCCGTGCGCGGGTCGCGGTAAGAGTGGGGGTTTTCCAGCAGGCTGCCATCCCGGCCCAGCAGGCAGAAATCATTGCCCCAGGCATCCAGGCCTATGGAATCCGGCTTCGCCGTCCTGCCGGCCATTCCCAGTCCCTTCTTGACCTCTTCAAAAAGGCGAGGCGCGTCCCAGTAAATGCTGTTTTCTACCTGCAGCGGGCCATTGGGGAAGCGGTATATCTCCTGTAGCGCAACCTTTGTGCCATCGAAGCTGCCCAACATGACCTTGCCGCCCGACGCGCCCAGGTCAACGGCGGCACATTTGAGAGTCCTCTTCATACTATCAGCTAAATATGGCTTCGCGCACGATGCGCATGGTTTTGGCCGGGTTGCCCTCGGCCAGCATCTGCTCGATCGACTTGCCACCGATTCGTTCCAGGGCGCGGCGCATGGCCTTGATCCACTCGATGGACTCCTTTATGGCCTCCACGGCATCCATGCGCGCCGGCCAGATATCCAGCGTATAGTAGCCCTGGTAGCCTATCCTATCAACCCAGTAAAGCCATTCCAGCGTATCCAGGAAATGCACCGAACCGACGTTGAGGTCCCAGTCCCAGTCTGGTCTCGTGTCATTGATGTGCAAAAGAAATAGCCTGTCTCCAAACAGCCTGGTCAGGGCGAAGGCCTCGGCGGCGTTCTCGTAGGCCAGTATGGCATGTCCGATATCCAGGATAACACCGACGTTGGGATGGTGCACGGCCTTGCAGAGCAGCAGCGACTTGGCCACCGTGGAGATGAAGTTGTGCACCCGCGGCTCCTTGAATTTATACTCAAGCCCCAATCTGACCGCCGGGTCGTAGCCGGCCGCCTCCTTCAAAACCTCTATCATGCTCTCCCAGGATTTCAGGTAATCCACTTCGAAGGGGTAATCGAAGCCGTCCTGCCCGGCCCAGATATTGACCAGGTTGCCGCCTATCTCCTTTGTGATATCGACGACATCGCGGATCTCCTTTTTGGCCTGCTCCACCACTTCCGGCTGCCTGGATGATATCGAACCCTTGATATACTCCTGCCGGCTGAAGAGGTTGGGCAGGACGTCGCAGCACTTCATCTTGTATTTGTCCATTAATTCTTTGATCTGGTTGACGTTGCCCTTGCTGATGTCCCTGTCATAGACAAACTCAAGCCCTTCTATACCGGCCTCAGCGGCCATGGCAAACATTTGCTCTGCTGAACGGTCCTGCTTATAGCCGGACATGAAACGGTCGCCGGGGTTGCCCAGCGCCGAGAGCGCCACGGCAAACCTGATATCCTTTTTCATATCTCTCCTGACCTGGCTATGCCCGCGCCCTCTCGATCTCGGCCCTTTGCTTTAACTGGTTGCGCAGGTCCTGCAGGTCCTTGGGCACCAGGTAGGCCGCGATGGAGATAAAGATAAAGCAAAGAGTCCAGGCAGACACGCAGATGATCAGTATGGCGTTTTGCAGGGATGAGGTGTCGGCTATAATGCCGGCGGCCAGCGGCGCCACCGAGGAGCCGACCTGCTCGAAGAAGTTTTGCAGGGCGTTGGCCGTGCTGCGAACCTCGGGCAGCGTCATATCGTAAATGGTGGTCACCACGTTGGGTGAGGCAAACGGCATGAAGATGCAGGTGAAAGCCAGCAGGAAGCCGAAGAGGAACATCTGGTTATAGGGCACCATGATGGCGAATACCAGCAGCACCAGCGCGATGAGGATGCCGGCCGCGCTGACCAGCAGACGCCCCCGCTGGTTGCGCTTGAAGAAATAGTCTCCCAGTATGCCACCGATGGGATAGCCCGCTGCCAGCATGAGCACGGCTACGACCATGGTGATGAGCACCGTGGTGGAATCGTAGCCACGTCCGGTCTCAAGATAGCGGAAGAACCAGAAGGTCAGCACCTGCCAGGGGAAGACGCCGGTGAAGCAGTTGAGGAAGAGGAAAAGCAGGGATTTTTTCGTGAAAAGACCGAGTGCCGTATTCCAGTTGAAGCGGTAATCCCCCTTCTGTTCGATGCCCTGTAACTCGGGCTCGGTGCTGCCGCGCTGCGGCTCCTTTACGCCGAAGAAGATAATTATGGCCATCACAAATCCTACAGCGCCGGTGACGTAAAACACCCCTCGCCAGCCGATTATGCTGCCCATAATCAGCGCCAGTATCATGCCAACAAGATAGCCCAGCGGCTGCGCGATCTGCAGCAGCCCCATGATCTTGCCGCGCTCCTTTGGCTCAAAGTAATCGTTGGTGATGTTGTAAAGCCCCGGGTAGCTGGAATCGGCAATGCCGGTGGAAGAGCGGGTGACTACAAAGAGCGGGAAGGTCTGTACCCACGCGCTCAGCCAGGTAGTGGCGCCCCAGATGAGGGCGGCCAGCGCCAGCAGCTTGGTGCGGGCGAAGCGGTCATAGAGGTATCCCCAAACCGGGTATAAGATAGCCCCCACGACCAGTGCGCCCGAGAAGACCAGCCCCATCTGCGCCTGGTTTATTTTAAATTCATCCATGATCGGCGTGGTCAGCGGGCCGATCACCAGCCTTTCCGCCTGCTGGAAGAGCATGAAGGCAAAGAAGGTCCCGAATACGAACCAGGGATATTTAGATTTAGTCACGGTAGAGATCCTCCTATTCCCACTTTATTATTATCTCCGCGCTGCCCCGGAAATCCAGCGGCAGCCTGTAAACGCTATTCTCTTTTTCAAAGGGTATCGGCTCGATGCCGCAGGTAGCCGAGCTAAGACTGCCCGGCAGACTGAGCCAGAGCGACCCTTCTGCCCTGCGCCCCAGGTCGATCGTGTTTACCTGGAGCGTACGGCCTGTCACCTGCCAGGACTTCAGTTCACAGCCCTGTGTTATATGCAGCGTATCGCCGACCAGTTGGGGCGCTTCTTCAACTTTACAGACGCGCAGCAGGCGGCAGCCGTGAGATGGGATTTCCCCAAGGTCAATTTCCCCCGCCCCGGCAAGGCTATGGCTTTTCTGCCAGAAATCAAATACATGCAGCTTCTCACCCACTTTATAACCGAGCCTCAACAGGTCAAGTTTGCGTCCGCCGGGTCTATCGCTCCAGTTGAAGACGGCTACGTCCTGCCATTTCATACCGTTCTTTTCAACAGGCAAAACGTACAACTCTGCCATCTCGCGCTCCAGCAGGTCAAGCGCACGCCCGCCCACTCCCAGCAGCGGCGTTAGCAATGCCACCCACTTCTGCCGTTCAACCGGCAGGCGCGTTAGGTCGTCGCTGCTTATCATCAGCCCGCCGGACAACCCCACCAGGCTGAGGTTGCTCCTGACCTCCTCGTCGTTCAGTGTAGTATCGTAGTTGCGCACCATCAGGCAATCCGGATCGTTCCACCACCAGCGCTGGTGAAGCGCGCTCAAATTTAGGGTATGTCTGATATTATTGCGCAAGGCAGGGATGGATTTCTCACTCTTAATGATGGACGTGGCCCACTTGGCACTCCACAGGTAGGGTGTCCAGTTAGGCGCCGGGTCCGGACCGATGCGCATAGCATCGACAATGCCCACCGCCGGGCCGAAGGGGCAGCCACAACCCAAAAGAAAGGCTTGCTCGCCGATGCCCTCCCGGACGGCTTCCATGCCCTTGCGGAAGGCCTGCGCCCTGGTCATCTTGGGGTTTTGCCGCACGCCGGGCAGGGCGCCGGCATAAGCGAAATCGGTTTTGACGAAGCCGTAGCCCCACTCACGGGAGATAGTTGCCAGCAACGTGCGGACGTGGTCAAGTACAGCAGGCTGCGTCAGGTCGAGCGCATGCCCGTAGAAGTCGTAAAAATATCCGCTGACGATGGGCTTGCCCTTCCTGTCTTTAACCAACCAGTCGGGGTGCTGCGTGGCTATTTTGGAGCGCGGCTCAACCACGAAAGGCGCCAGCCACAATCCGGAGGTATAGCCTTTGCCCGTGATGTTTTTAGAGAGGTGCTCCAGTCCCAGCGGGAACTTGGCATTGCAGGTCAGCCAGTCGCCCCAGGCGGACTGGTAGCCGTCGTCCAACTGCACAATCTTGAAGGGAATGGTCTCCCTGATATTATCTATGGCGTTGAGGTTATCGATAAACAGGTCCGCCGTGATGGACTGGAAGAAGTGGTACCAGTGCGTCCACTGCGCCGGCGGCGGCAGGGCGGGTACTCGTGCCTTCATCTGTCTCGCTACAGCTTCAACATAATCAGCCGCAGGGTCGGCAGCGGGCAGGTCGATAAATTGCAGGTAGCCCCATTCTGAGAGGAAGACCTCACCCGGCTCCAACAACACTCCATCGGCATGCGCCGTAAGCGTCAGCCCGGGGGTCCGGCAGTTGGCATGTATAAACCCGAACTGGTCGGCGGTGGAGGCGAAGCCCGCCAGCATAAAGGGCTTCATGATGGGGAGAGAATTCACATCTTTTTCGACGCCATGACGCAAGCCTGAATAGACCCAGTCATGCCAGCCCACCTTGAAGAAATCCAACGGGCGCCCCGAGGCCGGGAAGTTCACAGAGGCACCTAAGGAAGCCTCCGCCTGTAAAAGATTAATATCCTGCAGGTAGATATTCCCGCTTCCAAGGTTGGCCACCTCCATGCGCAGCAGAATAAAGGGCCGGCTATCATACAGGTTGACCGTATAATTCAGCTCAAGACTATCCGGGCGCGCGGTGCTGGTGAAGCGGTATCGCCTACCCTTGCCGTGGACATCTTCCAGAGGTTCATCGCTGCTCGTGACTCTACCGTCCACAAAGCCGGTTATGAGTCTTTTCCCGCCTGGATTGGCATAGCTGAGCCCGACGAGTGCATTAGCAATCGAAGGTGCAGTGTGATCACGGCGAACTATGCTGATCCTGCCGTTTTGCCTATCGAAAGAGATATTCCACAAACTATTTTCGATTTTCTGTCCCTTGTCTTCCATATCTTTCAACCTTAAATTTTAATCTTGTCAGCGCCGTGGCGTGACCCTGACAGTATGCACCTCCCGGTCGCGGCTATGCGTATAGATCAGCAACTGGTTGGCCGCATCACGGACACTCGAGCCGTCCGACAGCTTGACCTCGTAGCCTGCCGGGTACTGGTAATCCGGGATGAAAAGCTCGGTCGGCTTATCAACGGCCGGATCGTGGCGAAACTCGAACTCGAAAACGCGGCTTTTTATATTGAATGAGATACGTAGCGGCCTGCCGGCGGTTGCGCGGGGGTATGGCCTGACTACAGCCTGCAACGCCCGGCCTCCCGAGTCGATATCCGACGGGGCCTTCCGCTGGTCCAGCCCGTAAATTGAGAAGTCCTCCAGGTTCCAGTGGTCGCCCCACTTAGTGTCGTTAAAGGCATCATAGGTCCACAAGTTGTAGCTGAGCAGGTTGGCATCCAGCGCCTTGAACAGCCGGTCCCATTCCTTAACGTGTGCACCGAAATCTCCGGTTTTATAGGCTTCTTTTTTATTCATATCGTAGCAGATGCCTATCTCGCCTATGACTGTAGGCACCCCGCCGCACAGGCCGTTTCCCAGCTCCTTTATACGCCGCATCTGGTCGATAAATGAGGCCTGTACCGTACCCGGCAACCCCATCACCGGTTTGCCGGTCAGCTTGTCGTTGCCCACCAGCGCGTTGGGGAAGAAATGGTAGGCTTTGGTAACCCAGTGCACATCGTCGTACCAGTGAGGCTTATACACGATGTGCCTGCTGTTATCGGCGCCCAGGGGCGGCGGGTTATAGTCAACATTGGGCGGGGTTATCAGTATTACCGCGTTGGGATCGACCGAGTGAATAGTATCGGCAAAACGTTCGAAATAAAACTTCTGGTAATCGTTGGTAAAATTGATTTTTCTGCCGTCCCTGACCGAGAAATAGTCAGGCTTAAGCAGCACCGGCCTGCCCGTCTTATCGAGGTCCCAGACGCCGTTGGCCTTCCAGACGCAATCGTAGCCATCCTTCCAGGCCTTTACACCCCGGGGATTAAGCAATTTAGTGCCGAGCTTTTTTGGCAGGAAGGATTGCCATACCTCGACCTCCTGCGGGATACCGGCGCCCAGTAACATACCCTGGAAAGCAGTGGGGCATTCCTCCTTCTTGTAGTGGTACCAGCCGGTGGAGTTGAGGTCGCGGCAGGCTATGTAGCCGCGGAAAGGTTCGTTCATCGTGTCATAGCCCAGCACGGCGGGCAGACCTTTCAACCTTTCGGCTACCTTTTTATAGGCGCTGAGCAGGTGGTTCTGCAGGTATTCCTGAACCGGCTGGCCTTCCACTTTCGTGGCAGGAGCGAAGTCGTTGCCGCCGAAGAAAAGCGTAAACATCGTGGCCGCCGCCAGCTTGAAGCCGTTGGTGGCCCAGATCTGGGGCACGTAATCTGCGCCGTATTCCTGGTGAGTGATGGCCGCCCCGCTCTCTTTGAATTTGGTGATATCGAGGCCGACCGTGTCGAAAGTCCAGCCGGGAGCGCCGTCACCTCCCGTGAAACGGCTCCAGACATCCTGGCGCGTATCGATATACAGCAGCATGCCGTATTCGCCGGCCTTGCTGACTATTTTGTACAGATAATCAAGGTATTCTTCATCGTAGATACCCGGTCCACCGTGCTCGATAGCCTCCCAGGGAACCAGGAACCTGAAGAAGGTCAGGCCCCAGCGCTTCAGCCTGCGGAAATGCTCATCGGCCTCAGCAAGCGGGAACGGCCGGCCCACAAAAGAGACATTGCGGTGGTCGAAGAAGCCTTCCCTGATATGCGTGGAGCCGTCCGGACTGAATGGCACCTTGGCATCCAGGTTTACACCGCGCAGGATAACCGTCCTGCTGTAATCATCCTTAAAATCAGTGCCTTCTATCCTGATCATCGTGCCTCCTTATCTTTGAATTGTGAGGGCCGTCTTCTTCAGCTTCCACCGAGCGATCGTCTTTCGATGGCCAGCAGCTTATCCAGGCGGCGCTGGTGCCGGGCCTCGCCACCAAATTCTGCATTAAGAAAAGCGCCGACCAGCTCCCAAGCCAGCTCAATGTCAACATGTTCCACACCCTGATGGGCCGAGAATGTGTCATGGCAGACACAGGCGCGCACGCCCCTGACCTTGTTGGCAGCTACGCAGACTCCCACACCGCTGCCACATATCAGTATGCCGCGCCAGGCCTTGCCCTTTGCCACGGTCTTGGCCGCCGCTTCTGCAAAATCGGGATAATCGGCGGCCGCGTCATATGCCAACGGTCCGGCATCTAATATCTCGTACCTGTCCCCCAGGCGCCGGATTATCTCGTTCTTCATATCGAAACCGACGTGGTCAGAGCCGAAGGCAACAACCTTTTTCATGTAATCTCCCTCCGGGATTCGTTAGATATAAGTAACGGATATCAGGCTCCCAGCACCAGGACTTCATAAGGATACACTGCCAGTGCGTCCTTATCAACAGGCGAACCGCTGTCGCGGTGCGTTCCCAGCAGCACCTTCAACGGCAGGCCGGCAGCTATTTTATGTACACGGGATGAACCTGAGAAATTGAGGATGACCGTGACCTCACTGCCCTGCCAGGTCCGGCGGTAGGCAATTAAATCCTTATCCAATTCGATCCACTCGAAACCGCCCTTCTGCAGGGCCGGCTGCGCCCGCCTTAGGGCGGTAAGCTTGCGGTAGAAATTCAACACGGAGGACGGGTCTTTATCCTGGACTTCAACATTTACGGTCGAAAAGTCCTTATTCAGCGGCAGCCAAGGCTTGACGGAGGAGAACCCGGCGTATGCGCCGCTATCCCACTGCATAGGGGTGCGCTCGGCATCGCGTCCCTTAACTATCGGCCAGTACATCTTGCCGACGGTGTCCATTACATCGCTGCGTTTAATCGGGCCGTCGGGCATGCCTATCTCCTCCCCATAGTAAAGGAACGGCGTCCCCCGCAGGGTTAGCAGTAGAGCCGCCATGACTTTGGCCCTCTTCTGCGAGTCAGCGCCGGCCGCATAGCGCGTCACGGCGCGCGGCTGGTCATGGTTGGAGAGCACGTTGCACGGCCAGCCCTCCGCAGGCAAAACAGAGTACCAGCGTTTTATCATTTCCTTGAACCGAACAGCGTCCCACTTCGTGAAGATCAGGGAAAACTCGAAGGACAGGTGGCAGAGGTCACCCTTGCCCATATAGGCACCCGCCATAGCCGGGCCGTCCTGTGCCACGTACACCTCTCCCACCATCATGCGTTCCTTATATTCATCGAGCACGGCGCGCATCTGCCGAAGTATCTCCTCCATGCCTGGCTGGCTCCTGCTGTACAGATGCTTCTGAAAGCCGTTGAAGATGCCGGCCGACAGCGACCAAGGGTTGTCCCTCAAATGATCGTCCTTAAGGAAGTAGTTTAATACATCGCAGCGGAAGCCGTCCACGCCTTTATCTAACCAGAACCGCATGGTAGCGTAGATCTCCTGCCTGACAGCCGGATTGCGCCAGTTCAAATCGGGTTGTGCCCTGAAGTAGGAATGCAGGTAATATTGTTTTGTGGTCCTATCCCATTGCCAGACGCTGCCGCCTACCGCCGCCTGCCAGTTGGACGGCGCTCTGCCTTTTTTCCCGTCATGCCAGATGTACCAGTCCCGTTTGGGGTTATCGCGCGATGAGCGGGACTCCTTGAACCAGGCATGCTGGTCCGATGTGTGGTTGACCACCAGGTCCATTATGATGCGTATATTGCGCCGGTGTGCCTCCGCCAGCAACTGTTCAAAATCCGCCATTGTCCCGTAGATGGGGTTGATGGAGCGGTAGTCGGCGACATCGTAGCCGAAATCCACCATGGGCGATTTATTGATTGGCCCGAGCCAGATACCGTCTATGCCCAGGTCCACCAGGTAGTCGAGCTTTTTTATAATACCCGGCAGATCCCCCGACCCATCACCATTGGTATCATAATAGCTGCGCGGCAAGATCTGCCCTATGACACCATGCTTCCACCATAAGTAATCGCTGGCTTCACTCATTTTCAGTCCTCCTCCTTTATGCACAGGCCGTTCGCGGGAAAAATGCAGTTAAGTTGTACCATAGATAGCAGCCACAATCAAGCGTTATCTTATGGATTCACATCCAGCGGGACGCCCTTCGATTCATCCCTGGCCAGTGTCCGCGCCCCGGCGGGGCACGCCGTGATGCAGACACCGCACCCCAGGCAGGCTTCAACGTCATATTGAGGGTTACCGCCTCCGGCAGGCTGGCAGGCATCGAATGCGCAGACCTGCGCGCAGGTGCCACAGGCGACACAGACATCCCTGTCGATACGCACCGAGTAACCTGACGAAACGATGTTTGTCAGCTTTTCTTTGCTCTTGAGCTTCCTGGCCAGCTTCATGCCCTCGATGCCGCCGCAGCAGCACGAGCAGCATGAGCAGATCACGCCGGTGCGGCCGCCGGTCTCGGTCTTCAGCCAGGCGGAGATTACCCTGTTCAGCCTGACTGATTCTTGCAGCAGCTCCAGCGCCTCGGTCTGTGTAAGCTTGCGCACGTGCCACTTATCGCAGTGCTCCAGCCAGAACTCGGCGGTCGTCCTGCCGACCGCCATGCAGACGTTAACCGGCTCACAGTGATGCTTCCTGGAAAGCCGGCAGGGGCAGTCCATCACGGCAATAAAATCCGGCTCGTTGAAGATTATTTTATTGGCGGCGCCGTAAGGTATTATCTTTTTGGCTTTATCGGCCTCTATACTAAGGTCTTGGTCGAGGGTAAGGATCTTACGTGCATCATTAAAGGTCAGCACCTTCGCATGGTAGTTCTCAAAAATCATCCTGAATGCCAGGGAAACCGGCCTGGCGGAGCCGAAGCGGTTGAGCAATAGCCGGCCGGCGGCCAGGAATGCCGTTACGTACTGTTTATAAAAAACGAAATATACGTAGTTATGGACGGCGCGGTCCACCCGCCATCCATGCATTTTGAAGACATTTAATGTCGATTTTTTCATGCGGATACATCATAGCATACGTCTTGTAACTGCTTTTCATGATAGAATGTGCCGGTTAAATTTTGTGACTGTTTTTTCCGGGCACCCGATGGCCGGTATGGAAGAGATGAAGATGATAAATCAACCCGGGATTCAACCGCCTGCCGGCGACTACCAGACCGGGGGACCCAAGGCTCACCTGATACTCATAGTATGCACCCTGCTCTATATGCTTAACTACATGGATAGGGTGGTCATCACGGTCGTGCTGGAGCCTATCAGACTGGAGATGGGTTTAAACGATACGCAGCTTGGCGCCATCCAGATGATTTACTTGCTGTGCCATGGATTATTGGCGCTGCCCGTGGCCTATATCATAGACCGCTGGAGCCGGCGGAAGCTGATAGGTATCATGTCCCTGCTATGGAGCAGCTTCCTTGCCTTTATGGGCATTGCCTGGAATTTTACCACGGTGCTGGTAACAAGGGCCTTTGCCGGTATTGGCGCGACCGCCCTGGCCACAGGAAGCATTTCACTTATAACCGCCGCTTATCCCAGGCAAAAGCACGGCTGGGCGATGGGGATTTATCATATCGGTATACCTCTCGGCATAGCTCTGGGTGCGGTTATCGGAGGGTTGATGGCAGCCAGGCTTGGCTGGCGCTCTCCGTTTCTCCTGCTGGCCGGAACTGGATTTATACTGGCTGTTGCCACCTTTTTTCTGAAAGATTATAAATCTGTAAACGAGAGCATCGCATCCGGTTTTTGGGGTTTCGGTCAATCCATTATAAATCTCCTCAAAATTCCAACGCTTCGCTGGTTCCTTCCCGGTTATGGGCTACTGCTGATAACCAGCCTGTCCCAGATTAACTGGCTGCCCACTTATCTGATACGGCAGTACGCCCTTGGGACCGATACTGCAGGACTGATCACTTGCGGTGTCAGCCTTGTAGCGGTCATAGGTGCTCCCCTGGGTGGACTTCTGTCAGATATATGGTACAGGAAAGACAGGCGGGCAAGGCTTTGGCTGCCGGCCCTTGCGTCGGTAGTATCATCGTTAAGTCTTGCAGCGTCCTTCCTGGCTTTCAGTTTCAGCTTTTACCTCGGGCTGGTTTTGAGCTTTGCGTTTGGCATCGTAAATATGATGGCCATTCCAGTCCTGAGTATAGTTTCGCAGGATGTAGTCCCACCCGCCCACAAGGGACTCGCCTATGGTTTGACCGTATTTAGCATGTACCTCCTGGGCGGCGCATGGTCGCCCGTAGTTGTAGGAAGCATATCCGACAGCATGGGTGGAGGAGCAAGGGGACTGATGTGGGCGGTTATAATCGCCTGCGCCGGGGGTTTGTTGGCCGGCATCTTTTTCACCGCGGGCTCCAGGCACTATGCGGCCGATGAGGACAGTGTCAAAGGGGCTATGCTGAAAGCCGAAGGTTAGAAATTACCGACTCTTTACGCAGGGTTCCCTTTAATATAGCCACTATTTACGCTGCGCTTTTTTGCGTGACTTCGTAAATTCAATAGTGTACACTAAAGTCAACAGCTGATTTAGACAGGATTAAATGGGAGGCTGACATGGCATCGAAAGATGCCGCCAACAAAGCCAAACAGTACGAGTTCTCCTTTAAGCAGGCTGAAAGCAGGCTGCAAAGCATACTGTCGTCTATAGCTGACCTGGTCTTTGTCCTCGACGGTGAAGGCAGGTTCGTCAGCTATCACGGAGCGCCGCAGGATCTGTACGTCAACCCCGAGGTTTTCATCGGTAAAAAATACACCGATGTAATGCCGCCCTATTTCAATGAGCTTACCGCAGCAGCGATCAAGAAAAACAGGGCGGGTGAAACGGCCGAATTCGATTACAGCCTCGAGGTGCCTTCCGGACTCCAGTATTACTCAATGCGCATCTCTCCCATCTTTGTCGATGGTAAGTACACAGGCTCGGTAGCGGTGGCCCGCAATATCACAGACCGTAAAAAGTCCGAGGAAGCCCTGCGTGCCAGCGAAGAGAAATACCGCACGCTGGTGGAAAATATCAATGATTTTATATATACGCTTGACACTGAAGGTAACATAACCTACGTCAGCCCGGTAATCGAGAAATTCACCAAGTATAAGGTGAGTGACCTGGTCGGAAAACCTTTTACGCCTATGATTCACCCGGATGACCTGCCGGGACTGCTGGGAAGCCTGGACCGGCTGATGTCGGGGCAACTCGAACCCTGGGAATTCCGTGCACTGGATAAAGACGGCAGGGTGATATGGGTACGCTCCTCAAGTAACCTCGTTTACGATGGTGGCAGGATAGTGGGTATTACGGCCGTCATAACCGACATATCGGAGCGCAAGCAGGTCGAGAAAATTGTCGATAAGCAGCGTAAAGAATACCGCACTATACTGGATGCGGTGCCCAATATCATCGTATATATAGACCGGAACGGCCGTTTTATGCGTATCAATCAGGCCGGCGCCGATGCGCTTGGTTTAACGCCCAGGGAAGTGGTGGGGAAAACTTTC
>JAPLHK010000120.1:0-11969 GCA_026389715.1 Chloroflexota bacterium | reverse complement strand
TCCCTCCTGACCAGGCGGCCATATTCTTAGCCCGCAGCAGGGAGATCATGGATACCAGGATACCTACCTATGGCAACGAGTATGAGGCAATATTGCCTTCGCAGAAACATATCTGGACCCATACCGACATCATACCCTACCTGGATGAAAACGGTGATGCCATCGGCAGCATCAATGTAATCGTTGACATCACCGGGCGCAAGCTGGCAGAGCGGGCCCTGCAGGAGAGTGAAGAGCGTTTCCGCACTATGGCCAACCTGTTGCCTCAGACCATTTTCGAAACCGATGAGAAGGGCAATTTCACCTTTGTGAACAGCCGGGGATACGTCTCATAGCTGTAGAAAGCATAACACGGAGGGTAAGAGGTGAGGAATTCCCGCCAAACGAGTATACGGCGGTCAGGAAAGACAGCAGCAAATTCCCCGTTCTTATCTATGCCTCACCCATTATTAAGGACTCCATGCATACCGGCATGCGCGGAATGCTGATCGATATCACCGAGCGCAAACAGTTGGAGAAACGGCTCGAGGACAGCATCGGCGTGTTAAGCAAGACCTTGAACGACGCGGTCATCACCATGGGCAAAATAGTTGAGATGAAGGACCCCTATACGGCAGGCCACCAGTTGCAGGTCGCCAGGCTGGCGGCAGCCATGGCGGAGCTTATGGGACTGACGCCGCAACAGGTTGACAATATAAATACCACCGCAGCCGTGCACGATATCGGTAAAATCTACATCCCCTCCGATATCCTGGCCAAACCGGGCAAATTGAACCAACTGGAGATATCCATCATCAGGACGCACGCACAGGGAAGCTACGATATACTGAAGAATATCGATTTCCCCGGGCCCATCGCAGCTATCGCTCTCCAGCACCATGAGCGGCTGGACGGGTCGGGATACCCCAACAAGCTCAAAGGCCCCGATATATCGCTTGAGGCCAGGATACTGGCAGTGGCCGACGTAGTGGAGGCCATGTCTTCACACCGGCCCTACCGCCCCTCCCTCGGCATCGATGCAGCGCTTGAGGAGATCATATCCAACCGGGGACTTCTCTACGATGCCGGCGCCGTGGACGCCTGCGTAAAGCTCATCAGGGAAAAGGGCTTCAAGCTCGAGTATTAGAAGTTTCTTCCTGCGGCTATGCTTCAACCGTGCAGCGGGTATTTGCCATATCTTCTGGCTGCCCTGACCAGGGCAACATAGTTCTCCGCTTTACAGCCCGGGTGTATGGTATTCGATGAGCTGATGATATAGCCCCCGCCGGGCGCAGCGGCAGCAATAGTCTCTTTCACGGCCTGCTCCACTTCTTCTTCGCTGCCGAAGGGCAGCAAGATCTCGCAGTCTATATTCCCCAGCAGGCAGAAGCGCTTGCCATACTTTGCCTTGGCCTCAGCGATATCCATACACTGCGGCTGGATGGGATGCATACCATCGAAGCCGGCCTCGGACATCCGGTCCATTATGCGCCACAGCTTGCCGTCCGAGTGCTTGAGCACCTTCAATCCACTCTTGTGCACGAAATCCGTGATCTCTTTATGGTAGGGCAGCAGGAACTCCTCGTAATGCGCGGGGGACATCATGGTGGAATAGTTGTGCGCTAAATCGCTTACCAGCGCTATGGCATCCGCGCCAAGCCCGATGGCGCGGTCTATCGCCTCGATTATGTAATCGGTACAAATACGGGCCAGTTCCTTCACAAAAGCCGCATCTTCGGCATAGTAGTACAGCAGTTTCTGCATACCGCCCATCATCGCCCAGCTTTCCCTGAACGGCCCTGTCATGTGGAAAACGTGCGCAGTATCCCCGCCGAGCTTATCTAACGAGAGCATCAGCATGAGGAATTCGCTATCCTGCGGATGAACCTTATTGAGCTTCCTGAGGTCGGACGGGCCGCTGACCGGCCCTTCGACTGGTATGGCGTCGCCCTCCCTGTCCACGTAAAGCACCCTGCCCCAACCGTCCCTGACATGCTTATCATCAATGGGATTACGTTCGAAAAGATGGATTGAGGTCAGCCCGTCGAGCTCAAGCTTACGCACCACCATATAGAGAAGTTCCAGCAGCCTCAGCTTCTCCTCCACTGTCATCTGGTGCACCAGCTTGACCGGCGGCACATCGTCAGTGAAAAGCCGGCCTAGCTTGATGATTGATTCTTCATTGAAGGCCAGTTCCCACACGGGAACCCTGTCCGGCTGCCCACCCGATAATGCAGTTAAAAACCGCTCTTTACCATTCATGTTTACCAACCTTCTCTCATAGTTAAACTTCCCCCACCCTACCAGCTTGACCATAGCGTCAGGATTATTTTAATTATGCCGCCATAAATTCTATCATACCACCCGGGTTACCGAATTTAGAATCCGGCAACCCGGTTGAGGCAGTGTAATCAGCGGACCCGTACTCCAGTTATGCCCGTAACATCTTTGACTAAACGGCTGCACGGTTATAAACTGTTTCCATCACTATGAAATGCCCGGTTTGCAAAGTGACCACAACCGCACTTGAGCATGATAAAATCGAGCTCGACTATTGCTCTATTTGCCATGGCATCTGGTTCGACAGGGGTGAACTGGAGCTATTGCTGGACACGTTGACAGGCGGTACCACTGCAAAATTTATCCATAGCCTGATGCAGCGGCCACGGGCAGAGGTTGCTGAAAAGACCAGGAAATGCCCCATATGCGGTAAAAATATGAGCAAGACCGATATCGGGTCCGGCCAGGAGATCATCATCGATATGTGCAACGCGGGCCATGGCTTATGGTTCGATGGCGGGGAATCAGGCGCTTTTGTCAAGCAGTTGAAGCTCGAGCAACCTGCCGGGGCTGATCCGCTGTATGAAGCGCTTTTCTTTATCAGGGATGCCTTTCGGGTTAGCCCGGGAGCGCCGGGTAGCCCAGGATAGATTGGAGGTGATTGATCATGTTGGTACCAATACTCGTAATACTTGGCATAGTCGTAGTCGTCATCCTCATTTTTGCCGGCATCTACAACGGGCTGGTCGGCGCGCGTAACCAGGTGAAGAACGCCTGGGCACAGATCGACGTTCAGCTTAAAAGGAGGCATGACCTCATACCCAACCTGGTTGAAACGGTCAAGGGCTATATGCAGCATGAAAGGGGAACACTTGAAGCTGTTACTAATGCCCGGACCACGGCGATCAAGGCCGCCGACAGCGGGGTTGCAGCGCAGGCCAAAGCGGAAGGGGAATTGAGCCAGGCGCTGGGCAGGTTGTTTGCCGTAGCCGAGAGCTATCCTGACCTCAAGGCCAGCCAGAATTTCCTGGCTTTGCAGGAAGAATTGACCTCGACAGAGAATAAAATCAGCTTTTCGCGGCAGTTCTATAACGATTCGGTGCTCCAGTACAACAATAAGACACAGATGTTCCCCTCCAACATCGTGGCTTCCATGGGCGGTTTTAAGGCCGGAGAGTTCTTCGAGGTCACAGATACGGTCGAGCGCGAGGCCCCGAAGGTCAGCTTCAGTTAGCAGGGCCATAGCATGTGGGAACAGATCCGGGATAACCAGGTAAGATCGGTTATCCTCGTTACAGTGCTCGGCTTTATACTGATCTTGCTCGGCAGCCTGCTGGGCCAAACCGTGCTGGGTGATTGGTCGGTCGGCCTGTTGCTCGCCCTCCTGGTCTGGATAGTGATGACGCTGGTGGGCTACTTCCAGGGCGACAGCATCCTGCTCTCCATATCCAAAGCCCGCAAAATAGGCCCCGACGATTTGCCGCGCGTCTATAACGTGGTGGAGGAGATGAAGATAGCCTGCGGGCTGGAGAAGATGCCCGATATTTACATCGTCGATGACCCGGCCATGAATGCTTTTGCCACGGGCCGGGATAAGAACCACGCTTCAGTTACAGTGACGTCCGGCCTCCTGCAAAAGCTTAATCGCGATGAGCTCCAGGGGGTTGTCGGGCACGAGATGGCCCATATCCGCAACCGCGACGTGCTGCTCATGGCCATGTGCAGCATTCTGCTGGGCACCATCGTCATGCTGGCCTGGTACGGTTCGCGCATACTATTCTTTGGGGGTGGCACCCGCCGGAGTTCCTCCGGTGGAGGCAGCGCGCAGATCATCATCCTCCTGGTAGCCATTGTCCTGATGATTTTCGCACCCATTATGGCGCAGTTCATTTACCTGGCCATCTCCCGCAAGCGGGAGTATTTAGCCGACGCCTCGTCCGCCCTCTATACGAGGTATCCCGAAGGCCTGGCCTCGGCGCTGGAGAAAATCGCCGCCTCGACCGAGCAGATCAAATCAGCCAATAACGCCACCGCCCCGATGTACATACTCAATCCCTTCCGGAAAGGCGGCAGGGTCGCGGAAGACCTCTCCAGCACACACCCTCCCACCTCCGAGAGGATACGCATCCTGCGCTCCATGGCCGGCAATGTATCACTGGCGGGCTACGAATCCGCCTACAACCAGTCCCATAAAGGGGGCGGGGGCATAATCCCGGGATCGGCGCTGGCAGCCGTTAATGCCGCCGTTCAAAGCAATCCTGCAACCCCGGGCATAATGCCTGCTGAAAAAGAGAGGGCCCGCGAAGCTTCAGACGCGCTTTGGAAGCTGAATAAATACCGGGAGATCACCTGCAACTGCGGTTTGAAATTCAAGATCCCCCCCGACTTTCACAGCAACACCTTCAACTGCCCGCGCTGCGGCACGGTCCACAGTCTTCAGCATAGATGAGCAGGTTACGGGTGTAACCCCCTAAGTTTCCCCTTTTGCCTTAATGGCATCATTGCTCACTACGCTTCCATCCGCGTGAAAGTGTATCAAGGGCACAAAATCATAGCCGTCCGCTAACAGTTTCTCGCCGCCGCCTTCGTGACGGTCAACTATGGTGATCACCTTCACCACTTTGCAGCCGGCGCTTTCCACCGCCTGGATGGCCTTGATTACCGAACCTCCCCGCGTAATTACATCATCTACAATGGCGACTCTGCTGCCCGGCTCTAAATGCCCCTCGATCTGCCGCTGCGTCCCATGTTCTTTAGGTGTTTCCCTGACTAAGAAAGCTGATATCGGCTTGCCATGCTGATAGCTGACCATGCTGACAGCGGTGGCGATGGGAATGGCGCCTATAATCAATCCTCCCACCGCATCCACACCCGTTCCCTCCAATATGCTGTAGATCACTTCTCCCACCCGGTTGGCGCCTTCCGGGTGCAAGGTTAATAGTTTGCCCTCAAAGTACCGGTTGCTCTTTGCCCCCGAGGCGAGCGTAAATTCGCCGAATTTGATTGCGCCGGTTTTTATGGCAAGTTGGATGAGAGAATCAATAGCCTTTTTCATGGTTGTACAAATTATATCAGATAAGCAAGATTATCTGCGGTTGAAATGCGCTCCCCGTAATGACGATCCTCATTATTGGAACGTGTACGCCAGATCAAAGCTGGTGCTTTTGTCACGCAATTTATTTAACAGGGGCGAGAAGGTCTCTACATGGATAATACTCTGATCTGGTATGAACTCCATCACCCTGAGATATCCGTTCCCCCCCTTTTCGTCAGACTGGTAATCGCTCAACAGTATGTTTATAACGTTACAGGATTCGCCGGTCCTTGTTACTGTTGATTCGGTATGCATGTGACCGCAGAGAACAAGGAAAACGTTTTTATGTCGTTTTATCACCTGGTCCCAGAGTAGTTTCCCTTCCTCTAAAAACTCACCCTTTTCATCGATCATTGCGTGAGTTGCTACGATCACGCGTCTCTCCGGATATCTCGCGATAGCAGCGTTTGCCCAGTCAAACAGCATCGATAATTCAGCTGTAGGCTGTGTTAGATGGCCGAAATATCCGATGCTCAGAATAAGTAATTTTTGGCCCGAAATATCCAGGAGCGAGTAGCTGTTCTCGTTTCCGTTCGGCGGATAATGACCGCCGTACCACGAATATTTCTCGAACTCAGTGCAGGGAAAAACCGAGTTGAAGAAAGTGTTGTCTATCTTACCCTTTACCAAATTATCATGGTTGCCCGGCAACACCGAGTATTTTAGTCCGTTAAGCAGGTCCATAGCGTTTTTGGCGTTTGTCCACTCGGCCTTAACCGGCTCTGAACTGTTACGCTGTGACTCTGTGATATCGCCAAGGTGAATTGTAAATACAATGTTTTTTGAGATGGTGTTGTCTTTTATCCACTGTGTCTGCGCTGTAAACGTCGCAGGGTATGCCTTCGAATAATACTGCGTATCGGGAAGAGCTATAATCGTGAACAGCTTTTCCGGGGTTGCAGGTTGTGTGAAAGGTACCGTTGCGGGTTGCGGAGGCTGGATTTGAGTGGCCGTGCAGGAGATCAGGCATATGAGTAAAACAAGGATCGCGGAAAGTATATAACGGGCCACTCCCTATTATATACGATAACGCAAGGAGATCGTTTACGATGGCATTGCGCCAAAATTATTTGATGGCAGGAAAGAAATCCTACTTAACGTTTCACATATATCTATAAAAGAGCTCTTTAAGGTGTTTGTACCATAAAGTCCAAACCGCACTGTTCGGCATATTCCTTGACGGCATCTATAATCGGTCTTTCGGGAAGAGTGATATTGACATTACTTTGTGGCGTTTGCTCTGACCGCATCCCGGCAAGCCACAGGATAGACTCATTCTGAGGCACTCTACTGAGGACAGTTTTAATTGACTCAAGACCTGTTACATGGATTTGCACCCATCCAGCTTCAGAGATGAAATCCTCATTAGAAGTTATTTCTTCTAGCGTTTTGTTGCGGTCAGTGCCTGTAATCAGAGTGAAGTGCCATAAGCCATCTTCTGACCACGAATACAGTTCGTATCCCTTCATAGAATGTGGAAGCTTTTCTATTGCCGTTATTGACAGCCTGGTGATTAATTTGCCGGCTTGCTCCAGTGATCTTATTACTTCTGGATTATTTCGAGGGTCTTTACCTCCATAAAAAGATGATGAGGGATAACCCAGCTCGAGGGTGATAATGTGCGGCTCACTCAAGCTAAGTGGCTTCCAAATAGTAACACCGTCAAATGAAATGGAAGAGATCGGAGTCCAGAAAGCTCCCCAATAGTTAGGTTTCCTATCAACGCAAACTACAAATGATTTGCCTCTAACCGGTACATCTAACTGAGTGATATATTCATATGAGCTATCAGTCAGTTTTAGCTCATGTGTTTGAGCATTATATGTGATGATATCTCTAATGGATATAACAGGCTGTTCCATGAGGTCAACGTGGCTTAAAGCTTCCATCTGAGCCGGAGGAATATCACCTTTGGTCAAGAAAATAGCGAATCCTTCATGCAAAGGGGCAGAACAACCGCTTAACACGATGAGAATGCAAAATATAATAAGAAAAGTTGGTTTTATAACGACATGACCAAATAACCTTTTCATTAAAGCTTCCGGCATTTATGCTTCCTTCTCATTGCCGCCCGAATTATGCCTTGCTTTATCTGTTATATCTGTTTCTGTTAGCGATCAGCATGCCTATCGTAATACCCAAGACACCTGTAAGCACCGCTATAATCAAAACCTGCAAAGAACCCCAGCCACCTGACTCGGGAATCAATGGCGCCCCGGTAGAGCGATAATAAGGCTGGTAATTGAAAGCTGTAGTTGCTTGTGCCCATTTCCCTGAGGAAAAAAGCCACAGCCGCCATGTGTGCTTGCCAATAGGCTCAGACGATTCAGGGTGAAAAGGACCCAATGTCCATGCCCCGGCATGATCCAGGTAATACCTGTACATAAGCCACTCAGGTGAACGCCCGCTTTCTGCAGTATAGTACTCTGCAACATAAAGGAAGCCCGCTGAATTTGTTTGTACTACCAGGTAGAATGGTTCATCGCTAAATTGAGTTCTATTTCGCCCGGACTCATCAATAAAATACGCACTCTGTATATATGGTGGTATGCCTGGTTGAGGAGGTTGATAGTATATGCTGCTGGACTTGGATTCGACGCCAGGTTGCATAAGTGTTTCTCCACCTTCCTCCGGTGGATTCCATGATTGATCCGGTTCACTCGGTGGCTGAGGATTCTGAGCGTATACCGGTGCAGACATAAGAGCGAGTGTCAGCACAAGGATAGTAATCATTAAGCTGGAAAACATCTTGATCTTCATTATTATTGCCTCCATATTAAATTGGCGAAATCCAAAAACCTTATAACCAGGTCAAATTATTGCGTTGATGATATGACTCTTTAGGCCTTTTATCTCATATAACGAACAGCATTTATAAAAGTTTAGAATCATATCTACAAAATGACATAGTCATCGGTATGTATGTTCATCCATAATAAAAATCGTAGGGCTAAGGTATCCGTTAAGCTCGAATCCCCCGTATAGCCAGGCTACTCATCTGACAAATATTGTTAAAAATAAAGCACCCTGCTACAATTCCAATTTAAGCTACTGTTTGCTGGATACGTGAAGCTCCTTCAATTGTAGCTACACCGGGAGGAGGTTATCATGCAGGAAGAAAAACCAGTTATACCGACCAAAGAGTATCAGACTGGAGGCTGGAAAGCACACTGGATACTCATAATCTCATCTCTCCTTTACATGATTAACTACATGGACAGGTCGGTTCTCACAGTGGTGATGCAGCCGATGAAGACTGAACTGGGCCTAAGCGACGCGGATTTGGGACTCATGGCCACAATCTTCACATTAAGTATTGCTATTTGTTCCTTCCCCATAGCCTACTTGATCGATCGCTGGAGCCGTACTAAATCAATAGCTCTTATGGCCGTTATCTGGAGCGGGTTCACCTATCTTACAGGCCTCGCCAGGAATTTCGTCGGTATACTGATTCCCCGTATGTTCGTAGGTGTCGGCGAGGCAGGTTTTTCTGCTGGCGGGACAGCCCTGGTTACTGCAGCTTACAAACAAGAAAAACATGGCTCGATGCTGGCTATATTTAATATTGCCATACCCCTCGGTAGTGCGCTTGGCATGATCTTAGGCGGAATACTGTCAGTTAAGATGGGCTGGCGTTTCCCATTTTTAATTTTTGCTATCCCCGGTATTATCCTCGGCATCTGTGCGCTGTTCCTCAAGGATTATAAAACTGTTAAGGATACCGGCTCTAATACGGTTGGATTTTTCCAGTCGGTGGTCGCAGTCCTGAAGATCCCGACCCTCCGCTGGTTTTTCCTGGGTTATGGACTGATGCTTATTATGAGCCAGACCCAGATGTACTGGACGGTCCCCTTGCTAATGCGGCAGTTCGGTATCAAGGAGGACACTGCAGGCTTGATAATTAGCGCTGCTGTCCCTCTCGCTATCGTCGGAGCCCTGTTGGGAGGATGGCTCTCGGATTTCTGGCAAAGAAAAAACAAGAAGGGACGTATGCTACTTCCAGCCATGACGGCACTGATATCTGCTATTTTTCTAGCTGCCGCCGTGTTTGCGCTTAAATTGAACTGGATAGTTGCGGCAGTTTTTGGCATTTTTTATGGGTTCATCTACTTCATAGGCGCGCCGGCGCTTAGCGCTGTCTCCCAGGAAGTTATTCCACCTGCATATAAGGGTCTTTCCTGGGGCATGACAGTATTTTTTATGTATATGCTGGGAGGCGCCTGGGCACCATGGGCTGTCGGCGGCATCTCAGACACATTGGGAGGGGGAGCCGGCGGGCTCACCACTGCTTTCATTATCTCCTGCATCGGAGGCGTAGCTGCGGGCTTCTGCTTTTTCATGGGATCCAGGACTTTTGTTTCTGATGCTGATAAGGTCAAAGACGCTAAACTGGAATCTGCACTATAAAGCACTGAGAGTACGCATGGAATGACGTTCAATGGTATGTATGTTCAGCCATAATGAAAATCATAGGTACAGGGTTACCGCTTCTTTGGCCCCGTGAATCTGAGGAATCTGAAGCCTGCGTCGAAGTACTTCCGGCGTCTTAAATGACCGTATTTGCCGTCCCATTGTCCGGATTGTAAGTCGTGTTGAAGCCGTTTCAATCCGCGTTCGACGGCGGCGGGAGAGGCCAGGGCAAAACCTGATGTGTTCCGTCTCATTTGAGCATCAAAGTACATTTCCGGCTTTGCCCATGCTGAACACATATTCCTATCGGCCAAATCCGGTGGTAGAGGGAATTTCTTGATAAGCGTTTGCCATTTACCGGTCCCGGAAATAATATCAGCGACTTCATCGATTGGTGGGAACACCTCAAAAACATGCCGGGCAATTTCGGGAAAGTAATCATCAAACCAGAATTGCTCGCTTTTTCGAGGGTCCATAGTAAATATCACAACAGGCCCGTCAGGGCAAATGCGATACATTTCCCTTGCGGCATGTGGAATATCGTGAAAATGATGAAGAGCCAGGATTATGATAACCCCATTTACTGAATTGTTCTTAAGTGGGATTGCTTCCGCTGAACCGGACATCCAGTGTACTCGCGGGTTGGGAATTGCCTGCCTGCGCATTTCCACTGATGGTTCGATAGCTTCGAGTCTGTAGCCAAGGTCCGCGAGGGCATTGCTGTAGTTTCCCGTCCCCGCGCCGACATCGGCAATCACTGAGCCGAGTGGTAGCTCAAGCAACTCTTTGATGACCATTAGAATGCGATGATCAGCAGTCCGGTTTCGGTTGTAGTTGCCACCGATTGAATCGTAAGTAGTCGAATTCACATCTTCCTCTCCGAGTATTGCCGGGACATAAATAGCGCTGATCGATGTGACCTTAACAATTATACCACTGGTTAAGTTAGAGCCGGACCTATCGTTAATTTTAAAAGTTTCAAACAATCGTTAAAACAGCTATATTAATAGTATGGATTATGAAGAACCCTAAAGGGATATTGAAAGATGAAGGAAACATACGATTTACAGGAGGGTCAACGGGTGTTAACTAAGAATTTAGCAAAGCAACCCTCGAACATCCTCAAGATTATAAGCTGGATATTAGCATACGCAGTTTGGATATTTATTTTTCTTATCCCAATAATAGGGATAGTTCTAATTGTTATTTTTCTATTGAAGAATAAAGCAAGTATAGACTCCAAAGGTGATTTAAAGAATTTCATTGAATCATAGAACGCCGATGGAGTATGCTTCAACAGCGGCCGGATTCTCAGCGCCGGTGCAGCTAAATGCGGGGGAACGTCACAATCATACGTTAAATTCAGAAATTATGGGTAAATATCATGTATTTATAAGGCAGATGTCAGGCATACACACAACTTCTGCATTATAATAAGAGCACGGTGATCTCACGAAGAGGTAAAAAATGAAAAACAAATTTCTTATTGGTTTACTGACGTTAGTGGTATTAGCAACGTTAACTGCCACAGGTTGTACATCATATGCAACCAGCGAGCAGGTTCAGGCTTTACAAAACCAGGTCAATGCGCTCAGCACCCAACTTACTTCAACCCAGCAACAGTTGGCTTCAACCCAGCAGCAGTTGAATTCTGCGCAGTCGGCGCTTTCTCAAGCGCAATCCCAACTACAGCAGCAGAAGACGTATGCAACCTCTGCACAACCGTCATACCAACCTACTATCATCTATCGAACCTATCCATATATATATCAATACCCTTATTACAATCAGTACCCGTATTACTATCAGTCCCCGTCGTATCCACGGCCGCCACGGCCATTTCCACCTTCACCAGGACCACGTCCAGGCCCGTATCCAGGCCCGCATCCAGGGCCTTAACCTATATACACAAGCCTTTGTAATTCCAGCTAAACTACTTTCCTCATTTCATAAATGGACCAAAAACCTGCCTCAACGCATTCATTAAAGTCCTCTCGTCTATATTCAGAATTTGTGCGAGCTTCGACCATGGACTAGCGGTATTATTGTCGCTGCCTCGCCATGGCGACTGATGTCCGGTTATATTATCTGAGGCTTCTGTCAAATTATCTGACGGTGGTCTGCCCCATGCCGGTGGCGTGAAATTGTCTGACCTACCCCATGCACGCGGTGTGAAATTGTCTGACCTACCCCATGCACGCGGTGT
>JAPLHK010000087.1:8465-12344 GCA_026389715.1 Chloroflexota bacterium | reverse complement strand
TAATTTCACTTTTATCCTCCATATACTAATTCCAACCAGGGCTGCCTCGGCCATCAGCTCCAGTTAGTTCACTTACTTTATATTATATATAAAATTACCGAATTGTAAATAGACCCTTAGTAGCCCATATAATAGTACTAATGTCCTACTATTTTCAGCATATTAAGAGTACATCTTCCAATTAAATTGCCTTATTATTATAATTTGTTTGAAGGTGCTAATAAGTGATCAGAGTTACAATCCTGAATGATTTAAGGGAATGGTGCGGATCATTTACGGGGAAGGACTGGCAACAAAAGCTGGACGTTTTGATCGAGGGCGCCTGGCTGCTACTTATATTTTTGCTGCCAGTCTATTTCAATCCATGGTGCTACAACGCTTACTATTTTGCCAAGGCATTAGCCCTGGTATTCCTGGTTTCTTTATTGCTGGGCCTGGTGCTTGCTCAGTGGTTCCTGTCACCCCATACTGTCAAATCAGGGGAATTATCCGCTACAATACGAAAATCGCCATTGCAGTTTGCGGCGCTGGCATTGGGATTGATGTGGGTTATCTCTACGGTATTCTCGGTTATGCCCGGCAGAAGCCTGTGGGGTGCCCTTGCCCAAAGTGTCGGTTTCCTTCCGAATATGGCCTGCATCATATTCTTCCTGGTGATAGCACAAAAGGTCAGGGGCCGCGCACAGCTATTCCGCGCGGTATACTCGCTGCTTATCTCTTCAGTAGTTGTGGCATTATTGGGTATCCTGCAAATTATCAACCCCGATATGCTGCCCGGCCATATGATGGCAGGCCGGGTATCTTCCACGGACAGCAATCCCCTTTCTTTGAGCGGGTTCATAGCCATGACCATGCCTGTCACACTGGCGTTGATTATATTGAACTGGTACGGATGGGGAGAACCGCGTAGCAAGCTCGGGTTTACGGCGCTCTTGACCTTGTTCGGCCTGCAATTGTGCTGCCTGTCACTTGCCCAGTATTCGATTACGCTGTTGCTGTTTGTAACAGGTATTTTCGTATTTTTCGCACTGATAGGCATGTTCCTGGAGCGGAAGACTACTTTAGTATTGAGTATTTTATCCATGCTGCTTGTGGCAGTGACGGTAATGGCCCTGCTGGGTCAGGTCCTGCTGGCAGAAAAACCGGTCGTGCCGGTGGAAGAACCAGGAACCGGCGCACAGGTAGTTGACCAAATGGTATTGAGTACGCTCCCAGGCCGGATACAGAATTGGAAATGCGCCCTGGATGTGATGATAGATTCTCCGGAGATACCATTCACTAAAGACAGCCTGCATTGCTTGAGGCGCTTTATCGGGTACGGCCCGGAGACATTTGTCGCCACTTCGCAATTGAAGTTCCCCGATAGTTTCAAGAGCGTTTATACCGACAATTTAGTCTTGATTACGCACCCTGAGAACCATTACCTTTATCTTGGGGTGACAATGGGTATCCTGGGGCTGTTGTCCTTCATATGGTTATTGGTCGTGTTTTTTTTCATGGGATTCAGGTTACTTGCCAGGAGCAAGAATAAGGAGACTATTGTAATCTCAGCTGCCTTCGTGGCTGCCATTGCTCAATACTGCGCCCACATATTTTTCAATCCTTCCCGTATTACTCCCGAGCTGGTATTCTGGCTGGCTTTGGGCCTGACGGTTGCTCTGGCAAGAATTAACGATGAGGGCAGTTCGAGCGGCTGTGATGATGCAGTATCTACTGATTACGTAGCCGGCGCAATACCAAAGCCCAGCACCGCGAGGAAATGGATGTCCGTAGTGATAATAATTATTTTTATAGCTGTCGGCAGTGGCCTTACCCTGCCCCTGTTGTTGGCCAATATGAAAGTACAAAACGGCTTCAGGCTGTGGGATAAGGATCCGAACCTTGCGCTGATGTCATTCACCGATGCTACGCTGATAGGGCAGGACCAGGCCTATTATCATGATTTTCTGGGAGCCATGGCTTTTAGCATGGTCAGGAATGTTAATACTGATCCTCAAGCGAAAAGCACTCTTCTGTCTATCAGTGAATTAGCCGGTAATAGTGCAATACAGATTGAGCCGCAACTGGCTATCTGGCGTTACCGGCTGGCCGATAGGGAAATGTACCTAATAATGAATGGAGGTGACGGAAAAAGGTCAAATATCTTGTATTTGTACGAGGAAGCCGACCAGTTGTTCCCGGGCAATGCCATAATTCTGAATAAATGGGCATTGGCACTGATCTTGATGCAGAACTACGAAGAAGCTGGGCAAAAATTGTTGGAATCCAGAAAAAGTGATCCTTTCTGGGTGCCGACTTCATTTTTGCAGGGCCTGTTAAGTATGCATGATGGCGATATTGAGCGGGCAGACGGCCTGTTCGTTTCACCGATTAAGAACAACCCTGATAACATAGCCCATTTCATAAACTTCTGCGCACAGGTGGCTAGTTATGGGGAAATAGGCCTGGTCAGAGACGCATTAGCAGCCTATGTTAAGGGTAATAACGATGACTGGCAGGGATTTGCTCTGTTGGGGATCGCAGATATTTACAGCGGAGATCCCGTTGAATCGCTGGCCGACTTTAAAAAGGCAGCAATGGTTATCCCGGATAAGCACGCCATATTGCTGGCCTCTGTAATAGAAACCCTGTTGAGCCCGTACCGGGATTTCCACAACGAGTCAGAGGAAATTGTCAAAGGCCTGATGGAAAGAGCCTCAAGGGTGCACTGAGTACCGGGAGACTTGTAAATTGGATATTGCCGTTATATTAATCCTTTTCCTGCTGGGCATCAGCGTGGGCAGCTTCCTCAACGTGGTGGCGGACCGTGTACCGGCCAGGGAGTCAATCGTCCGTCCTCCATCGCACTGCTTCAACTGCGGGCACGAGCTGGAACCGCGCGACCTCGTGCCTGTGTTCAGCTATCTTATATTGAGGGGCAAATGCCGCTATTGCGGGAGGCCCTTTTCCGTCCGCTCAATGCTGGTGGAACTGGCTGCCGGCCTGCTCTTTGCGCTGGCTTTCTTTACCTTTGGCGTAACCTGGCAACTGGCACCTGCTCTCATCTTCATCTCCTTTTATATCATTCTCTTTATCACCGACCTTGAGCAGGGCATTTTGCCCCACGTTATAGTGTACCCGGGTATTGCGCTGGCTTTGATCATCGCACTGCTGAGTCCGCTGACCGGGACCTTGCCTGGTACTATCAGCTCGCTTGAAGGCCTGGCTGTCAGCTACGGATTTTTTTTCCTGCTCTGGGCGCTGCCCCGCTTATTCAAGAAAAGCGTCCTCGATTACGGCGATGTGGGCATGGCCGGGTTGATTGGTGCGTCAGTCGGTTTCCCGCAAGTATTAGTAGCCTTGTATATAGCCATCCTGGCGGGCGCGTTAACCGCGGCCATCCTGATACTCTGGAAGCTGAAGAAATTCAATGAACCGTTGCAGTTCGGAGTATTTTTAGCTGCCGGCGGGCTGGTTGCCCTGTTTTGGGGCAGTGAAATAATCGACGCCTATAGCATGCTCCTCCGGTAATTTTTTCCCGATTGTCATTGCGAGCGTTAGCGAAGCAATCTCATGATCGAAGGCATAGTGCATTGCCATGGGATTGCCGCGTCGCCTGCGGGCTCCTCGCAATGACATTTTGCAACTGCACCTGAACGTACACCCCTACCAACGCTCCTCACAAAGAGGCATAAAAATCTAAATTGCAAAATATTTTCAGAAAAAATTTTGCCAGCTATAAAGAGGGTATTGACATGTATGCGGTTATGTGCTAATTTTATCACCGTCCCAAGTAATCAAAGTTGGAACGGGGAGGCAGAGGACCCGGGCACACGTGAGGCGATGGCTGAGCAGTGCTGAGTGGGCGGATGAGGAACCGGGAAACTGAGGTTACTTGGG
>JAPLHK010000087.1:0-8441 GCA_026389715.1 Chloroflexota bacterium | reverse complement strand
GGCGTTTTATTTTTTGCGCTATTCCAAAATCCCTATATCAGGAAGGTTGCGGTATTTGCCGGCTACATCAAGGCCGTAACCAACCACAAATTCATCGGGCACTTCGAACCCGACATAATCTATATGCACATCGATCAGCCGGCGTACCCTCTTATCCAATAGCGTACACACTTTCAAACTGGCCGGATTGCGGGCGGAAAGATAGTTGAGCACATAATTCAGTGTCATGCCCGTATCCACGATGTCCTCCACCATCAACACATGCTTGTTTTCGATGTCGGTATCCAGGTCCTTCAGGATCTGTACGGCTGAATCGACCTGCTGGTCCAGGGTCGAGATAGCCATGAAATCAATAACCACCGGTATGGACATATTCAACATCAGGTCGGACATAAAGCACACAACGCCTTTTAAAATGCCTACCATGACCAGTTCCCGGCCCTGGTAATCCCTGGAGATCTGCTTGGCCAGTAATTTGACGCGCCGCTGTATCTGGGTCTTGCTTAAGAGCAGCCTGCCTATGCCTGTCATCTTGTTTTCACCCGGCGTGATAAAGCCATATTTGGCGAACAGTTTTAGATAGTCGCTCTTATTGAGCAGCCGGATATTTATATCCGGGTAAAGCTCCTTCAACTTGCGTACCTTGTGGTTTTTCTCGGTGATCAGGCTTTGCCTGGCGGTGGTCAGTTCCAGGAAAAGGTTAATCTCAGGCAGATAAAAGTCGGGGGTGAACATCTCGGTTATCCTGCCATTGTCAGTAGAAAGCGGGAACGAGCGCGGCTCATATAGCCATTCCACCTGGTAGAAGTCCAGCAGGCGCGCAAACTCCTCTTCGCTGGGGTGGCCGAAATTCATGGGCCGTATAGGCCTCATCGGCAGGTCGGAAAAACTGGTCAGCTTCTTTTGCTGCGAGATGTTGGATTCGTGCTGTTTATTCAGGTACTGGTTAAGCTCGATCTTCTCCAGCGTCACTGCCAGGAAATTGGCCACCGTAACTAAAAAATCCTTCTCATGGGGCTTGAAACGGCGTTTTACACGTGTATATAACCTGATCTCGCCGATCACCTCACCTTTCTGCCGTATGGGTGCGCCCAGCAGCGATTTGAGGTTTTCTTTGACCGCCTGCTCGGGATACTGGGTCCGCTTGTCCAGCTGGACATCATCCACGGCGACGGTGGCGCCCTCGAGGATGTCGCCATAACTCTTGCGCGCATTGATGGGCCCCTTGCGAAGGTACATGTCGCTCAGGCCATAAGCGCCGATGATATCGAGGTATTCCTTCTGCGGGTTGAGCAGCATGACCGCGCACCCGGCAGCCTGTAAGCCCCGCGTGGCGCTGGCGCAAACCCCGCTAACCATTTTTTTTACCGGCAGGGGACTGTTGATTATCCTGGCGATCTGTTTGAATGCAAGCGCATAGCGGTTTTCCTTTTCATCCATGCCTCATCGATCCTCACAACTCAGATTATTCACTTAACCACATTTGGTGTAGCCGCAGCTCGGACAGATGTGGCAGCCCTCCTGGTAAACCAGCAGGTTGCCGCAATCAGGGCAAAGTCCGGTGACAGCGGGAGAAGACTTTACATAATTCCCTACGGGTATGCCTTCCTCGTCCCTTTTTATATATTTTTCCAGCACGCTGCCGATAGCGTCAGCGCAGGATAGTATAGCACGCCCGTTTTCCCAGGAAACGGATGGGCACCTGATGGCCCTGAGCTGTTTAATAACCGAGCCGACATCGATACCTGACCTGAATATCAGCGAGATGAGCCGGCTGGTAGCTTCAAGCTGCGCCGACGCACATCCGCCTGCCTTGCCAAGGCTGGAAAACACCTCGCAAATCCCTTTATCGTCATAATTTACCGTGACGTAGATGTACCCACAGCCCGTGGTTACCCGCTCGGTTATGCCCTGCGTGATCTTGGGCCTCTGGCGGGGTGACAACCTGGCCTCTGCTTCCTGATCCTTTTCCGGCGCTTCGCTGCTCTCCGCGGCGGCATCTTTCTGACCGGTGTTTAATACCTGGCTGTCGCGGCTCCTGTCCCGGTAGATGGTGATGCCTTTCAACCCGGCTTTGTAGGCGCTTAAATAGGAGTTCTTAACATCTTCTACGGTAGCTTCGTGCGGCAGGTTTACAGTTTTGGAAACAGCGCTGTCGGTGTATTTCTGGAAGGCGGATTGTATCTTGATATGCCATTCGGGTGAAATGTCATGTGATGTTACAAAGACTCCCTTGAGTTCCGCGGGGACCTCTTTGATCGTATCCAGCTTTTCCCCTCCGGCAAGCTTTTCCATCAGCCCGGGCGAATAGAAGTTCTGCTCCCTGGCCGCCTTCTCGAAATAGGGGTTCACCTCAACCAGTTTTTCACCATCGAGTATATGCCGGAAATAGCTCAGGGCGAAAACGGGCTCTATGCCGCTGGAACAGCCGGCGATGATGCTGAGGGTACCGGTGGGAGCGATGGTGGTACGGTTGGCATTTCTCACCCTCAGTCCGCCTTCGCTATCGTACACGCTCCCGCTAAAAGCGGGGAAAAGCCCCCGCGACCGGCCCAGGGCAACGGATTCCGCAGTGGCCTCTTCGGAGATGAAGCGCATGACTTGCTCAGCTATCTCCAGGGCCCTATCGGAATTATAGGCTACCTGAAGCTGGATAAGCATATCCGCAAAACCCATGACGCCCAGTCCTATCTTCCTGGTCTTGCGCGTCATCTCGGCTATTTGGGGCAGGGGAAACTGGTTGACTTCGATGACGTCGTCCAGGAAGCGCACAGCCAGCTTCACCGTCCCGCGCAGCCTGTCATAATCTATCTCGCTCTTACCGCCCGCCTGCTTGACCATGTTGGAAAGGTTTACGGAACCCAAATTGCAGGATTCGTAGGGCAGCAGCGGCTGTTCTCCGCAGGGATTGGTGCTCTCGATATTGCCCAGGTTGGGCGTAGAATTAAACTGGTTGATGCGGTCGATAAATATGATGCCCGGATCTCCGGTCCTCCATGCCATGTCGACTATTCTGTCGAAGACCTGCCTCGCGCTCAGCCGCCCCTCCACTTTCCTGTTGTGCGGGTTCACTAGGTCATACTCCGCATCCTGCTCAACAGCCGTCATAAAGGCATCGCTGATAGCTACCGAGATATTGAAATTGGTGAAAGCTTTGGGATCTTCTTTGGACGAGATGAACTCCAGGATATCGGGATGGTCGACATTAAGGATGCCCATATTGGCGCCGCGCCGCATGCCGCCCTGCTTGATGACATCTGTGGCAACATCAAAAGCGCGCATGAAGGATACCGGGCCGCTGGCGACACCCCCGGTGGAGCCCACGCGGTCTTTTTTAGGACGAAGGCGCGAGAATGAAAAACCGGTCCCGCCGCCGCTTTTATGTATCAATGCTGTGTATTTAACGGCGTCAAAGATGGATTCCATGCTGTCCTCAATCGGCAGGACGAAGCAGGCTGAGAGCTGCCCGAGCTCACGGCCGGCATTCATAAGCGTGGGGGAATTGGGCAGGAAATCCAGCGAGGTCATCAGCCTGAAGAACTTCTCCTCCCACTCCCCTGCATCTGCCTGCTTATCGAATTTCAGCTCGGCAGAGGCGATATGTTTGCTGACCCTCCTGAATAAATCGACAGGTGTTTCAATTACGTTGCCCTGGCCGTCTTTCTGCAGGTATCTTTTCTCAAGCACTACCAGTGCGTTTTCAGTCAGTGTTAACTCGGCTGGTGGCAGTTCAACGGACGGTTCGGATTTTATTAGCGGCGGCATAACTGGCTGACTGAGATCTATCACCGGGTTCCCGGCCGGAAGCCTGCCGCTGGCTTTCTCCGCCAGTAACTCGTTGACTATGGCTTCGATGCGGTCTTTGGATGGAGGTTGTGGAATAATCGGCGCTACCAGGTGTTCCATGCCGGGCAGGGTCGGCTCCAACCTTTTAGCTGTCGTCTGTTCATCCATAGACATATTCTTCTCCAACCTCGAGATTACCTTTTCGGTGAGCTCTTCTATTTCGTTCCTTTTCTTGAGTCCCATGGTCTGCGTGTAGGTAAAAACCGTTTTGGCAATATAGTTCCTGATGGAATCGGACAGCCGGTTCCTGACATTCTTGTTTGCCATGACCTTATCTCTGCTTGCCGCGGCGCTTTTGACGGGCTATCTCGTCCTTATTTATCAGTGGCAGCTGGCCGCTCAGCGGGGCGCCCAGCCTGTTCTCAACTAAAGTGTCAACTGCCTGCTTGAGCGTGGAGATATCCGAGAACTCGTAATAGACGCTGGCAAACCTGATGTAGGCGATATGGTCGACATCGGCTAATTTGCTGACGGTGATCTTCCCGATCAGGGTGCTGAGCACCTCGGCCTTGCCTGTACTGTACAATTCAGATTCGATTGATTCCACCAGCTTATCGATGGCGCCGGTCGGCATGGGACGCTTCTCGCAGGCTTTGCGGATGCCTGAAAACAGCTTCTCGCGGTCGAATTCCTCCCTGCGCCCGTCTTTCTTTATCACATACAGGTTCCTGGTCTGCAGCCTTTCGTAAGTCGTAAAGCGGAACTGGCACTTTATGCACTCTCTCCTCCGCCTTATCTCCTCTCCAAGGCTGCGCGAGTCTATGACTTTCGATTCCGGCTCACCGCAATTAGGACACTTCATCTCACAACACTATACTATGTGGTCTAAGAGGATACTAACACAACATATAGTAAGAGTCAATGGGTTACACGACATAAATTGAAAAGGGCGGAGAATTTTCTCCGCCCTTTTCAATAAAGGTGCTGTGGATAGTAAATGCTTTAGCGTTGCATCCTGTTGTAGCTTGCTACAGGCTGCGGGGCCGCCGCTTGCGCATTGGGATAACGCGAGCCTCTCCTCAGGAATGAGGGGACATCGAGGCTGTCTTCGGTTGCCCCACGCAACAGCCTGCGCAATTCAACTTCAGTCGGAACGCCTGAGCCGTACTGTGCAGTGAAACCAGTGGCGATAATGGTGATCTGGACCTCGTCTTCCATGGACGGGTTAAAGACGACGCCGAAAATGATATTGGCATCGGGATCGACTGACTGGGCAATGACATCGGCAGCCTCGTTGCACTCGAAGAGGGTCAGGTTACTGCCGCCGGTGACATTGAAGAGAACGCCTTTGGCGCCGCTGATGGAAACATCGAGCATCGGGCTGGCCAATGCACTCTTGGCCGCCTCAATTGCTCTGCTGGAGCCTTTGCCGTGGCCCACGGACATCCATGCCGGGCCGGAGTTCTTCATGATGGCCCGGATATCTGCGAAGTCAAGGTTAATGAGGCCAGGGACTGTTACGACTTCCGCTATGGCCTGTACGCCGAGCCTCAGTACATCATCTGCCAGCCTGAATGCGTTGTCCACCGTCGTCTTGTTGTCGCAGAGTTCAGTAATGCGGTCGTTGGGGATGATGACCAGCGTGTCCACTTTGTCGCAGAGCTGCAGTATGCCTTCTTCGGCGACCTTCATGCGGCGTGCTCCCTCGAAGGAGAAAGGCTTGGTGACGATGGCGATAGTCAGCGCGCCGGACTGCCGGGCTACGTCGGCTACTACAGGTATGCTGCCGGTGCCGGTGCCGCCACCCATGCCGGCCGTTATGAAGACCATGTCCGCTCCGGACACTACTTCCTGGATAGCCTGGCGGCTTTCTTCCGCGGATTTCTGGCCTACAGTGTGGTCGCCGCCCGCGCCCAACCCGCGCGTCAGCTTTTCTCCCAACTGGATGCGCACGGGTACTTCAGCCAGGGCCAGTGCCTGGGCATCGGTATTCATGCAGATGAATTCAACTCCCTTGATGCCTTCGCGTACCATGCGCGTGATGGCGTTGGATCCGCCGCCTCCGCAACCGATCGCTTTTATCTTGGCCGGTGCGGTTGAGAACATTGATTTTGACATTTTTTCTTAACCTCCTGCTATTTCCTGATTATTTATTTTATGCGCCGAAGAATTTCTTAAGAAGGTCCATTACGTTGCCTACGGAACCGTTCGGCTTGGCCTTGGCTTCCCAGGTCGGCTTGCCGCCCGTCTTGATCGCCCAGAGCAGCAGTCCCACGCCGGTGGCATTGGCCGGGTCATGTAATACGTCGGTTATACCGTAAACGCCCATGGGTTCGCCGATCCTGGTGGGGATGCGGATGGTTGCGCGGGCCAGCGCTTCCAGGCCGTTCATCTTGGATCCGCCGCCGGTCATGACTAAACCGGCCGGGGCCAGAGCAGCATAGCTGGTATCCGGCATCTCAAGAAGTATCAGCCTGAGCAATTCTTCCATGCGGTCACGCAGTATATTGCTGAGGTCCTTGTAGGAGACGCTGTGACCGTCTTCCACGGTGAGGGTGGAACTCTCATCTTTGGAGCCCGTTTCGGGATAGACGTTGCCGTACTTCTTCTTCATCGCTTCGGCGATTTCGAAGGGGAGACCCAGTCCGATAGAGAGGTCGCTGGTAAACTGGTAACCGGCGACAGGGATGATGGATGTGTGATATATGCTGCCGTCTTTGAAAACGGCGATGTCGGTTGTGCCGCCGCCGATATCGGCCATTATGACGCCGATCTCCTTCTCTTCGGGGGTCAGCACTGATTCGCCGCTGGCCAGGGGTTCAAGCACCAGGTCGTCAATTTCGACACCCACGCTGCGCACGCATTTAACCAGGTTTTGCACGGAAGCTGTTGAAGCCGTAATTATATGCGTTTCCACGTCTAACCTGAAACCGTGCATGCCCACCGGGTTCTTGATTTTTTCCTGTGTATCCAAGCTGTAGCCGCGGGGTATCTGGTGGAGGATCTTCCTGTCGTCCGGGATGTTGAGGTTCTTGGCGGAATTGAGGACGCGGGATAAATCGTCCTGCCGCACCAGCCGGTCCGCCCGCGGGATGGCCACAACGCCGTGGCTGTTGACCGAGCTGATGTGCCTGCCGGTCACACCGATGTAGGCCGACTCGATTTTTACGCCGCTGGCCTGTTCAGCCCTCTTGACCGATTCGGCTACCGAGTCCCGGGCCTCTTCGACGTTGACCACCATTCCTTTGTGCAGGCCGTGCGAAGGTACCTGTCCGACCCCAAGCACCTGCAGCGCGCCGCCGGAATCAAGAGTGGCAACTATGGTACATATCTTGGTTGTACCAACATCGATGCCGGTAATCAATTTTTTTGTCATTAATCCATGCCTCCTTTGATTTAATCTTTAATAACTAATAATTTATCTGGCAAATATATTTACAAAAAGTAGAGGATAGCGATCGCAATTATCAGGCTGATGAAAACGACGCCGTCGAAAACCATGCCCCCGAATATTGTCAGGAGTTTCCTGTCATTATTCAGGATCGTGTTCAACCTTCTTGCTCCGATCATTTTCTTTGCCTCCTGCGTATTTTTTTATATCTTGCGCGCGACGCGGAGCCTGGCGCTCCTGCTGCGCGGGTTTTTTTCGATCTCTGACTCGGATGGCGTTACCGGGTGCCTGATGATAAGCTCTAAACTTGGTTTATGCTGACAGCGGCATTCCGGCAGGTTGGGCGGGCAGATGCAGGCCCGGGTTTCACGCAACATGAAGTTTTTTACGATGCGGTCTTCCAGGGAGTGGTAGCTGATTACCGCCAACCGGCCGCCGGGCGCAAGGCAATTTAAGGTCTGCTCTAATGCCGATGTCAGGTGGTCCAGTTCCCGGTTAACCGCTATGCGTAAAGCCTGGAAGGTCCTGGTAGCGGGATGAATCTTGCCAAAATTGTCACCTATTGTGCCGGCTATGATGGATGCCAGGTCCTCGGTATCGGCAACCGGCCTGTTGGCAACGATATTTTTGGCGATTCTGCTGGCCTGCGGCTCTTCACCGTATATAAGGATCAACTGCGCCAGTTTGGCCTCGGGCATCCTGTTGACGATATCGGCGGCGGTCAGTTGCTCATCGGGGTTGAAGCGCATGTCCAGCGGGCCGTTTGCCTGGAAGCTGAAGCCGCGATCGGCACTGGAGAGTTGAAGCGAGGATAATCCAAGGTCAAAGAGTATGCCGTCAGCCTGCGAAAAACCGGTCTTCGCGCAAATATTTTCGAGGTTGTAGAAGTTGTCGTTGATGATTACGGAGCTTTCGAAATAATCGTAGAGATTATGCTGGGCGAGATTTATGGCTTCGGGATCTGCGTCTATGCCGAGAAGTTGGCCGCCCGGTTGGCAGCGGGCTAAAATGGCGGCTGAATGTCCGCCCCCGCCCAGGGTGCAATCTATATAGCGCTTGCCGGGAGATACATCCAGAGCCTCCACCACTTCTTCTACCAGTACCGGGGTATGCACCCTGTTAGCCAAGGTAGTGCTCACGCCCTTCCCTCCATTGTCTCCATGAGCTGCCGGGCTTCGCTGGCCGTGAGGCGTTCCTGCTCCATCTGGGCGGGATTCCAGATCTCGAAAGATGTATTTAGCCCGTTGACGATGGCGGTGTCATT
>JAPLHK010000112.1:4936-15879 GCA_026389715.1 Chloroflexota bacterium | reverse complement strand
TTGAGTATAAACAAGAGGGCGGGACTATGAGGTCCCGCCCTCTTTTGCTGTATTATTGATTTTCAAGCAGATACAAATGCCAGGGGCATCTCGTTCCAGATACGTCCTTCAAGTTCACGGCCAGCTCTTTTTTTATTGAATCCACCCCATTGTTTGAAAAAGAAGGGTGTTCCGCCCTTTTGACACTGATCGCGTAATTCGATAACCCAGGAGCTTTGAACGGGTCGAGCACCGGGGCCCGATTCTCCGCCAACGATGACCCAATCGATACTGCTCAGATCGATGTATTGAATAGAACCCAAAAGCGGTTCAAAGGAAATGAATTTGATTCGTGCATTGGTCTTTCGCAGGTGGTCAATGCGGAAAATGTAATCACTGGCCTCAACAGTCACACCCATCCAAATGTTGTTCCCCCAATTAAGCTTTGGAGCTATTTTAAGTAACCGTTCCGAACGTTTAGTTAGAATTTGAAAATTATGCCACCAGGCAGTATTCATTGTTTCGAAAATTTGAGATATGAACTTTTCTGATACTGCTTCGTGAAACAAGTCACTCATAGAATTGACAAATATCATCTGTGGTTTTTTCCAATGTAACGGTAAAGACAATAAGTTGTGATGCATCGTGGGCATGAATCCATTTACGTAACTGGGATTATCCATAGCTTTAAGGCGCAAAGCCATTCTTTCAGCGTAACAATTTCTGCAGCCGGGACTTATTTTTGTGCATCCGGTTACGGGATTCCATGTGGATTCAGTCCACTCTATTGATGATGCGAAAGCCATTGCTAACCTCTGAAATCGGAGTAATGTTTGAAGATGTATTCCACGATGTTTGAGGCCACAGGTTTTTGTGAAGCAAAATACAGATAGTAAATAATTGCATTTTTTGAATTTCTCATAGGCAAAGGGTTTGGAACGTATTGGAAATTAGCTACTTCCACAAGGCGTTTGCGGAATGCATCGGCAATTGTCTCATTGTCTTCCTTAACCGGCATGCCGAAAAGATTCCGCTGCGTATTATAGGCCACCTCACGCCATGTTTCATCTCCCCAGTATGTATTCATACGATTGACCTCAGCAGGGTCAACGTTTTCAGGATTTCTCCAAAGGACATTACGGTTCATATCTGCCACAGGGAAATTTAGAAACATATCGATGCTTTTCATTTCTCCTGCAGTCTTTATTACATCCCAGTTCAAATGCAATCCGTATGGATCAAGGAGGCACAAACCTCTACGATAGTCTTCATATTTAACATTAGGGAACACATCGGTCATAAGCTTCTCATTGCAGTCGCCTTCGAAAATATGAACATTACCATGGACCGAAGCAAATTTCTTTAGTTCCCCGAGCTTAGCGCGATCAATGTCAATGAAGTAGTAATCCCTAAAAGGCGGGCTTACGGTCAAAGCTATTTGAGGACTTCCCGGGACGAAGTGCTTTTTATCCTTCGAGAAGTGCTTTCCGGGTCCAGCAAACGCATCAATATAGACGTGGTGAAATTGCGGGTTCGTTTGATTGGATAATATTTTGGAATATTCAGTGGCATACTGTTTGATAATATCCAGCTTTACTTCCGTCCAATATCCTATTTCATCGAATACGAGCTTCATAATTATTGGAATTATACATTTGCACTAATAAATAATCAATAGTCAGTGCATGCAGCAAGGACCTTGAAACGGACCGCCGGTCGGCTATAATTGGTCCCCTATTATGTGTACAGAGCTTACGGTCCACGAAGGTCGAATAAATCTGTAGACAGAGGTGGAAAAATGAAGTATTGGTACGCCCTGAGTAACGAAGATATCCGAACAGTGGCAGATGATCTTGAGGTAAAAATAAACAGGGCACAGATTAAGAAGGTGCAAGAAATTGCGCCCGATTATATTGATTGGTTTGCCGCAATTGAGGCGGCAATAAATGTCACCTTGCAAAAAGCCGAAGATTTCGAATAATTAGGGTCGTCAATATTGCCATGTTCTAACTATCTGGCATAGATTAGCCGTCGTTGTTTGCTTTGTCAGATGGTTTACAATCGGCTGGTCATTGTTTATGCGTGCATAATATAGAAATAATAGTTGATTGTGGATCAAAATATTGAATAATATATTGTAATATGGTATTATATAGAAAATTTAACTTGATAATGTTAAAGGCACGACTACATGAGTAGAATATGCGAAAAAAAATAGGAAGCAAAGAGACGCCCAAGGAGAGATTCAGAAGGCTGGCGACATTGCGTACGCAGGCCGTACTAAAACGGCTGCAGATATTGGGTAATTGCGCCAACAGATACGTATATGACTACGATGAATCTGATATAGATAAGATATTTTTGGAACTCGAGAGATGCGTGCGGGAGGTCAAGGCCAAATACCGTCAGCCCAAGAAGGGGAGTGAGTTTAAATTGTAATGATGGGCGAATTTATTGTACCCCATATTTACATAAATATTCCTTATGATGATTTACTTGTTTATGCGCTGTATTCTGTTCTGAGGGAAAATACAGACGCCACTTTTGAAAACCTGGTAGTCGAATGCTATACGCTATTTCCAGAGCGTTTTGGACTGCCAGGATTCGTATCCAAATATCCAGACTCGGCTCAGGTGGAGAAGAGTTGGCTGAGATGCCGTACCGACAAGAGGCTGATAACGGGAAACAAGGCGCAAGGGTTTAAGCTGACGGCAAGAGGGATTAAACTTGCAGAAAAAATCCAGGAAAGATTAGGCGGTAAGACAGCAGTTGGAAATGAACCGCCAATAAAAAAAGGCGATAGACGAACGAAAGCGGGCAGATTAGTCAAACAATTGGAAGAAAACAATGCATTCAAGTTGTTTCAGAAGCATGGAAGCAAACTCGATATTAGCGATTTTGAATTTTGTGATCTTGTTTATAGCACGCTCGATACATTGCCATTAACGCGAAGAAAAAACCTGAAGCAATTGAAAGATGCTGTAACAGACTATAACAGAACTGACATGCAGAACTTTCTTATATATTGCGAGTCAAAATTTACTCATCTGTTATTTTCCGAAAATGAATTGAAGCATGAATACAGTGGTGGCATGATGAGAAGGAGGCTAAACACACATGGTCATAGCAGTTGATAGAAAATTAAATATAGTTGACCGAGTTGCTGAATTGCAGGCTCGTGCCACAATCAAGAACAATCCCATATTGGCAGTTGTAGAGTTAATCACAAATAGCGATGACTCTTATCGTAGACTGGAAAAAAATGGGACAAAAGTCGATGGGAGAATAATTGTTGAATTGATTAGGAAACATCAGGCGTCAACAATCAGGGTGGTTGATTTTGCGGAAGGTTTTGACAGTGCAACAATGGACGATCGGGTAGGTAGCTACGGGGGTGATACGAGCGGTTTCACTGATGAGTTTGGAGGAAGAGGCTTCTGGGGTCGTGGTCTAAAAGAGTCCATGATTGTTATGGGATATGGATGCGTTGAATCTATAAACGACAACTACTTTTACAAATGCACGCTCGAGCATTTGAGCTATAAGCGCCATAACCCAGTTAACGTGACAAGACAAATTAGAGAATCAATAGGAATTGGCCACAACGGAACTTGCGTAACCCTCAAAATATTAAATGAGGAGATAAGAATACCTCAATACGAAACTCTTAAAGAATCCTTGGAGTTCTTTTATAGTCTTCGCGATATTACGACAAATCCAGAGCGTCAAATTTTACTAATTGAGAAAAATGCAGCCAATAAGATTAAGCGCCAGGAAACGCTTCGGTATATTTATCCGAAAGGTTGTATTTATGAACACACCAAATTAAAAATTCCTGGTTATCCGTCCGCCGTGGTTGATTTGGAAATGAATGAAGCAACTGAGTCATTGAGTGGGCACGAGGAAGGTCCGCTAAGAGAGAATGGCATGCTAATACGTTCGCAAGGGGCCATACTGGATATCACATTAACCAGAAAATTTGAGGATAATAAATATTCCTCAGGTTTATTTGGCAGTGCAACTTGCGACTATATTGATTTTCTATTGAGAACGGAAAAGGAACCTATCATACACTCGGATAGGAGCGGCCTTGACTGGAAACATCCATTTTGTCGTGCACTAGAATCGGTTCTCGCGAAGGAAATAGCGGTCTATGTTCAGGACCAGGAGAAGAAGAGTAAAGAGAAAGAACTTAGACTGGAAAATGAAAAAACGCGAAGGCGGTATTTAGCCTCACTTCCGCAATTGAACAAAATTGCCAAAATGGAACTGAGCAAAACAGAAGGCGAGGGAGAGGGGCAGGATATGGGCCGGCCTATAGTATTACCATCATCTGGATTTGATTTTGTGCCAGACTACGTACAAATTGTTGTCGATAAGGAAAGCACACTGACACTTAAGGCGATTGTACCTAACGCGGTGCCTTTGGCAACGTCGATCAGCATCAGTAGCGATACCGCCGAAATAATTCCTCTGAATAAGGAAATTATTTTCCATCGTGATGATGTGGATTCTGCAACTGGCCTTTGCATAGGACATGTTAGGGTGATTGGCAAGCAAGTTGGCGCGGAAGGGATAATTACTGCGGAAGTAGGAGTGAAAAAGGCTGAGATCATTGTTAAAGTCATATCGCGAAAAAAGCCTTCAGAGAAGCCCGAAATATCCAAAAAGAGCGGTCTATTTAGAGATTTCAAATTTAGTCCAGATGCAGATTCACGGCAACGCGTGCGTTTCGAAAGGTCCAGCGGCTATGTGATTATTGCTACGCGCGCACCGTCTGTCGAAATGTATTTTGGTCCAAATGGTGAAGGACAAGAAGAGGGACACTGCCAAGTATTGCTTGCTGAACTAGTGGTAGAAGCAGTTTGCCGCGAAATAGCACGGCAAAAAATCGAATGGGGACAAGAACCATATTTGGGTGAGGCGTCAGAGGCAATGAACGTGATTCACAATAAACTGGTATATAAGTATTCGCACCAAATTCACGCTATGCTCGTGGAACAGAAATATCATAAATAGCGGAAGGCCCAAAGCATAATATCTTATTTACTGCCCTGTAGGTACTGTGAGCAGTAGTCCTGAAATCGCAAATAGCCTATCATCACCGGACAATCTGCCGGTGCTATGATTCTCTTTTCCCGAGTGTTCCAAACAGCGCATGCACGCTGGAGGACTTACGCTCTAGTTTCCCCCGCCCTCCTTCCTTTTCTTTATCTCCAATGCGGCCTTTAACCCTTTCTCGCGTATGACCTTGAAGGCCAGGCCCTTATCCGTCTGGTGGTAGAAGCGCCTGGCGTACTTCTTGAGCAGCTTTTTGTCTATTTCGAAGCCAAGGCCGGGGCGTGTGAAGGGTTGCAGCATGGCGTTTTTGTCGGGGATGATGGGCGCAATGATGCCCTCGCGGAACTCCGGCACCCAGGACGGCTCCTCCAGGGGATATTCCAGGGGGTGCGCATTGCCCTTATCCGACAGCACCAGATTCCAGTTGATATAGAAGCCTATGCCGTTGGTCCAAGTGTGAGGTGAATATTCTCGGTTATGCTGGTGGCAGGCGTCGATGACCTGCCTGACCTGCGCAATGCCGCCGGCAAAGGTGGCGTCCGGCTGGTAAACGTGGAAGCAGTCCTTCTCAAACATAATCTTTATCTCGTCCCAGCCGTGGTTAAGCTCGGCGCCGGATATCTTGACCGGGGATACCTTCTTCAGCGCAGCAAGCCCATCGTAATCATGCCAGTCCAGAGGCTCCTCCAGCCATTCGATCTTATTGTCCGCGCAGGCCCTGGCGTAATCGGTGGCCCGTTTCAGGTCCCAGGCAGGTATGCGGTCCACGATGGAGGCCAGCCAGCCCTGATTGGCGTCTACGCCCAGGACAGGGCCGTCGCCCACGCCCTTCCTGACCTCTTCGATCAGCCTGACATCGTCCTTGAACTCCTTGGCCTTGGCGCGCAGTTTGAAAGCCTTGAAGCCGCGTTCCTTCATGGCCAGCACTTCCTCCACGCGCTTAGCGGGCTCGTGCAGTTCGCCGAACGAGCAATAAACCTCGATCGGCCTGGCCTCGCCACCCAGCAGCTCATAGACCGGCTTGCCCTTAGCCTTGCCGATGATGTCCCAGCAGGCGGGCTCTATCCAGTAGTTGAGCCAGCCAAGGAAGCCGGCCTGCTTGAGTAGACTCTGTATGCGGTCGATATCCATAGGGTCGGCGCCGATGATGTATCCGCCCAGCAGGTCACCCAACCCCTGCCTCTCCTCGCCCATGGCGATACCGGCTGACCAGCCCTCGATGCCTTCATCCGTCCCCAGCCTGATCAAAGTGAAGCGGTTATGCGTCTGGGGATAGCCCGGTATCCAGGTCGGCCAGAAAGTGTGCTTGAGCGGGATATGGACATGGTAAAGCTCGATCTCGGTTATTTTCATGATACGGCCTCCTCTTAATTAAGTGTAACAACAACCTCTTTTCTGGTCTGCCCCAGCCTTAACCTGTATTGCCGCTGTATTTTAAGATAAAGGGTGGCAGATAACAAGGTAAGCCTGTTGCTTCGCCGGGGCAGTTCCATTAACATGGTAGCAGGTTTGCTTGAAAAGTCCTTCAGATAAAGGGGAAGAGAAAATGAAATACAGCGAAGGCAAAATTGGCCGGGTGTTTGTGATCAGGCTGGAAGACGACGACGAATTGCCTGGTTGTATCGAGAAGTTTGCCCAGGAGCACAAAATCTCCGTTGGGCAGGCCATACTGGTTGGCGGGATCGGCAGCGGGGAAATAGTATCAGGCCCGCGCCGGAACAAGGAGCTGCCGATAGACCCGATGCTTGTACCCGTCGATGGCGTTCACGAGGTGGTGGGCGTGGGGGTGCTGGCGCCGGATAAGGACGGTAAACCCTCGCTGCATATCCACGCCGCCCTGGGGAGGGCCGGTAAGACCACCACTGGCTGTCTGCGAATGGGGGTGAAGACCTGGCTGGTGGGCGAGGTGATACTCTACGAGATACTTGGCGCGGATGTCGCCCGCCTGCCGGATAAAGGGAGCGGTTTCGAATTGCTTATACCGCGCAATGCCAGGCCATGAGCATCCCGCTGCTGGTGTTCTTCAAGAATGGCAGAGAAACAAGCAGGAGCGCGGGGGCGTTGCCGGAGCCGGCGCTACGCTCTAAAATAGAACAGGTGCTGGGCTAAAATGAGCTATTTGTGAAAAGGAGGATAAGATGGCAGGCATAAGGCAGGACGTTTTCTCGGTCCGTTCCCCTATCGTAAATGCGTACATCGTCCGCGGTGAACGGGCAATCATCATAGATACAGGCATTCCGGGTTTCGGTGAAAAGATACTGGCCAAAATGGAAGAGCATGGCATTAAGCCGGCCGACGTGTCGCTTATCCTCATTACCCACGGCCATCATGACCATTACGGCAGCGCTGCCTTCCTCAAGGAGAAGACCGGGGCGCCGGTGGCTATCCACAAGGATGACGCGGAAGCTTTGCGTACGGCGGTCAACCCACCCCTCTATCCCGTGGGGGTCAGGGGTAAGGTGATGCAGGCTATTTCCAGTATGATAAAAACGCCGAAAGTGCAGGGCATTGAGCCCGATATATTGATCGACGGTGAGCTGGATCTGGCCAAATTCGGTATCGACGGGAAGGTCATCCCCACGCCCGGTCATACGGCTGGCTGTGTTACAGTACTGCTGGCGGGGGGCTGTGCACTGCAGGGGGACATGATCTTCGGCGGCCTGCTCCGCAAGCATACCCCGGGCTTTCCCTATTTTTGCCGGGACAAGGAGCAGCTTCTCAAAAGCATACAGCTCATACTGGATAAGAACCCCAAGATAATCTATGCCGGGCACGGCGGGCCGTTCACGGCCGGCCAGGTCTGGCGCAAGTTTTTCTCCGATCTCTGACGCCGGCTATTTAAGCTGGTCGCGGGTGAAACCGAGCACGCGGCGGGCGACAACCAGCGTGTTTATCTGGCCGGTGCCCTCGAAGATGTCATTGATCTTGGCATCCCGCATGAATTTTTCGAATAGGTATTTACGCGAGTAGCCCAGCGGCCCCATAAGCTCCACCGCCCTCTGCGTGATCAGCGTCGCCGCACGGCCCGCCTTGGCCTTGGACATGGAGGCTTCCAGAGCGTTGGACATACCGCTGCCAAGTTGCCACATGGCGCGTATCATCAACAAATGGGCAGCCCTCAAATTGGCTTCCATTTCAATGAAATCATGTTCAAGTGTAGTCTGCTTGCTGCGGGGCAGGTCGTAACGTATCTTGATGCCCCGCTTATCGATTTCGTCGCGCAGCATATCCAGCGCAGCGCGGGTCACGCCCAGGGCCTGGGCGGCTACCATCGGACGCGTGACATCAAATGTCGCCATGGCGCCCTTGAAGCCTTCGGTCTTGCTCTTGACCTCAGCCTTGCCCAGGATGTTGCCAAAGGGGATGCGGCAGTTGTCAAAGGTGACGGTTACGGTGTCGGATGCTTTAATGCCGAGTTTCTTCTCCTTCTTTTCCACTTTCATACCGGGCGTTCCGGCCTCAACCACGAACGATTTCATGCCGGCGCGCCCGGCCGATTTGTCTATCGAAGCCCATACGACAATAATGCCCTCCGAGAGGTCAAGTGCTCGGTGCCCCATGGTGACGAAGATTTTCTCGCCATTGAGCACCCAGAAGTCGCCATCGCGGGTAGCAGTGGACTGGATGGCGGATGTGTCGGAACCGCAGCCGGGCTCGGTCATGGCCATGGCGCCCCACTTGGGCTTGCCCTCGCCAAAGCGCGTCAGGAATTTACCCCACTGCTCCTTTGTGCCGGCAGCGAACACCGCGGCGCCGCCCAGGCCGGGACCGGGAATGGTCAGGTAAAGTCCCGCGTCGCCCCAGCAGAGTTCCTCTACCATCATAGCGCCCACTACCCCAAGGCCTGTTACGAATCCTTTGCTACGGTTACTCCACATAAAGTCAATAAGGTCCTGGGGTTCCTCGTGTTCGTGCTCGTCATAATAGCGGCTTATCGGGCGGAAATACTTCTGGGCGATGTCGTGCGCTTCGTCTATCTTGGCTTGCTCTTCAGCGGTAAGTTCAAAATCAATCATTGGTTTACCTCCTTACTATACTATGGCCATACCGGTGAAAGCTACGAAACCACGCCCGTTGCGGAACCAGAGTTCCACCGGATTATCGCGGACATAGCCATGGCCTCCCATCACCTGCACCCCGTAGTCTGTACACAGCATAACCATGCTATCGGCATAGGTCTTGGCCAGGCAGCATTCACGGGTGGCCTCTGCTTTCTTGTCCAGTAACCAGGCTGCCTCCCAGTTAAGCAGGCGGGCCGCGTCTATCTCGATAGCCATATCGGCCAGCATGAAGGCGATTGCCTGGCGTGACCCGATGGGTTCGCCGAACGCATGGCGCTCTCTGGCGTAATCGCGGGAGAATTCAAATGATCCGCGGGCTACACCGACTGCCAGGGCGGCCAACGCCACGCGGGAGAGATTGGATAGCCGTTTGAAGTCGCAACCCTTCTCGCCGCCCAGCTTGTTTTCAGCAGGAACTTTGCAGTCCTTTAGCGATAGCTCATAGGTGGCCAGCGCCTTGATGCCCATGTTCTTCTCACGCTCGCCGATTTTCAGTCCTTTAGCCCCTTTGTCCACAATAAAACACTGTGAGGCATTACCCTCTCTGGCGTAAACCAGCGTGAAAGCGGAGTCCTGTGCCAGCGGGACGAAGCACTTTTCACCATTAAGCACATAGCCGCCATTTTTCTTCGCTATGGTCCCCAGGTCATTGTGGTCGAAATCGAATCGAGGCTCGATCAGGGCTGCCGTAGCAGCGGTGAACTTGCCGCCGCAGACCGCGGGCAGGTATTTTTTCTTCTGCTCAGGTGTGCCCATCTCCACTATGGGGAGCACACCCAGCCAGGGGCTGAGAATATGCATGGCCATGGAAAGGTCGCCCCAGGCCAGTTCCTCGGCCAGCAGTGTGCCGGTCAGGGCCGAGTGCTCCCAGCCGGCGCCGCCGTATTCCTCGGGGATACAACTGACCACCAGTCCGAGTTCCCAGGCGGTATTGATTATTTCAGCGGGTATCTGGCCCTCCTCGTCGCATTCACGGAATTTCTTGCGCATGACATCATTGGCAAACTGTTTGACCGTGTTGACGATCATTTGCTGTTCCTCAGACGGACTGAACGAAAGCATACTGAACCCCCTTTATTAAGCGGTATTTGCAGATGGAAATGACATTGCATAATGTATCACCGATTGATTTGGGACGTCAATCAACTGACAGGCCATCACAAATAATTTACTAATAATCATGGTGTATTCTGAATATAACTGAGAGGACGACTATTGCTCAGCAATTCCACGAAAAGGAGGATTTATATGTGGAAAAAGGTCTTAGGACTGGCTGCCGGGATGATTGCAGTGGTTCTGCTTATAACCGGCATCATGACTGCCGTCAATGCTGATAGCGCAAATACAGGAGCAACCGCTCCGGCCGGTGCGCCCGCTGGGCCGCCCCCGGGTCCGGGTTTCGGCGCCCCCTTCCGCGGCGACATGCTGGAGAAGGTAGCGGCCAAGCTCAACATCGATAAAACCACGCTGGAAAACGCTTTCAAACAGGTCATACTTGAGGAGCAGCAGACCCGCACCGATGACAGGTTTGCCGCGTGGGTCAAGGACGGCAAGCTGACCCAGGCAGACGCCGACGCCTATAAGGCGTGGCTGGCTGCGAAACCGGCCGATGTACCGGGGTTCCCTTTCTTCGATTCGGCAAAATCCACCGGCATGCTGGACAAGCTGCTCAAAGACGGTAAGATAACCCAGGCGCAGGTTGATGCCTATAAGGCATGGATAGCGCAGAAGCCTGCTGTCGAATTGCCCAGGCCGGCGAAACCGGCCGGTGCCCCGGCCGGCGCTCCGCCACACAGAGGGCGTGGTCCTAAATAATCAGCCGGTAGTTATCAGTATAAAAGG
>JAPLHK010000112.1:0-4896 GCA_026389715.1 Chloroflexota bacterium | reverse complement strand
GCGTATTTTCTCAGCATATCGGGCGTAAGCCCGTTCTCTCTGATGAGATCCGCGTAGAAGGCTGCGCTGGGACGTGGATGCCTGGCCTGGGTGGCGGGGTCCATCTCCACCAGTCCGAATCTCATAGCGTAGCCCCAGGCCCATTCGAAGTTGTCCACCAGGGTCCAATGGTGGTAGCCCAGTATCCGGTAACCCCTGCCGATGAGGTCGTGCATGGTCTTGACGGCAGTGGCGATGACCCAGCGCCGCAGGATATCGGCACGGTCGGGGACGCCGCTCTCCAGGATGAAGAACGGTTTGTTATATCTGGCTAATTTCTCAACCACTATCCTGATACCCTGCGGGTAGATCTCCCCGAACATGGCCTGCCCTTCCGGGGTCAGGTCACCTGTTCGCCGGTTTTTGGGTGTTAAACGCTTGACGAAGCCCGTGCCCGGTTTGGTTATATCGAAGGCCACGTCGACGCCCCCGTAGATGTTGACACCTACGAAGTCCCAGGTATCTTTAACCTGCTCAAGGTAGCGGTTCAACGCGGTAAAGGGCGGGGCCTTCCTGCCGGCCACCATATTGATGAAAACGTTGTTGAAGAAATCGCTGGCAATTCGGGCGGCCAGTCTATCGAAAAGCTGGCTATTGGCCTCGGTGAAAATGATGAAGTGGTTGGAGAAGCTGACCATGGCGTCCTGCTGCAGCCTGTGGATGGTATGGTAAGCCTTGGCATGGCAGAGCGCCATATTTACCAGTACATTTAAGTAATCAGTGATATGCCCGCGCAACGCGGGCGGATGTTCGCCGTCAAGGTATCCAGCTACCGCATAGACGTTCGGCTCGTTGAATGTCAGCCAATCGCTGCAGAAATCGCTCAACTCGGCAACCGTGAATTTAATAAAACGGGTGAAGTCGATTACGCAGTCCTTTGACAGGAAGGCGCCTTTCTTCTCAAACCAGACGGGGTTGGCGAAATGGTGCAGGCATACCAGGGGACGTATGTTGCGTTCGATCAAGCCGGCCAGCATGCTGCGGTAGTGCTCGATGGCGGTGGGATCAAAAACCCCCTCCTCCGGCTCTATGCGTGCCCAGCTTACCGAGAGGCGCAGGGAGTTGATCCCCATGGCCTGCGCCAGGTCGAAATCCCGCTCGGCATCCTCCCACCAGTTGCAGGCCCGGCCGCTGGGTTCACCCGTCCTGATTCCGCCGGCCTTTTCAAATTCGTACCACTGCGAATTGGTGCTTCCGCCCTCCACCTGGTAGGCGGACGTGCCGACACCCCACAGGAACCCCCCGGGGAATTTCAGTATCTCGGGAGACGGTATTTCACTCAAGATTGCTTCTCCAGGTTGGCAAGGCTATAGAGGAGTTTTTTAGTGCCGTAATCATCAAAAACTACTATAACATGAAAATCGGAGGCATGCTTCAGGATTTTCTCAACCCTGCCCACGCCGAATTTTACGTGGGTGACCCTATCCCCGGCATTAAACAGCAGCTCTTTCTCCGGCCGCGGCGGTTCAGGCAATGCCGCGTGGAATCCGGGAGAGTCATCCCTGATAATGTGCCCATTATAATCCTGCCTCTTGACAAGGTTAGAGGGTAGTTCGCGCAGAAAACGGGAGGGAACTCGCTGGCTGGCTTCTCCCGACAGGAAACGTTTTGCAGCATAGGTAAGATAGGCAAGGTCCATAGCCCGGGTGATGCCCACATAGCACAGGCGCCTCTCCTCCTCCAGCTTGGCCGGGTCATCAATAGACCTGCCGTGCGGCAGCAATCCCTCTTCCATCCCCGCAATGAAGACCACGGGGAACTCCAGTCCCTTGGAGCCGTGCAGGGTATAGAAAGTTACCGCGTCCGCCTCCTGCCCGAGTTCGTCTATCACGGATGCCTGGCTGACCCTGCCCAGCAACGAACTGAGGGCAACGGCCGGGCCGAGGTGCTCATAGGCCTGGGCCAGAGAGATGAATTCCAGCAGGTTTTCCCAGCGTTCCTCAGGGTTGTCCTCTCCCTGGAAATGCTCCCTGTAGGCCGTTGTTTCAAGAATACGGTTCATCAGCGTGATCAGGCTGACATGCCTGCTTTCAGCATATAACCCCTGCAATTGGGCTTGGAAGCGGGCGACAGCGTTGCGTTCTCGTAAAGGCAAAGTGGATAAACTTGGCGCAGGCTGTTGCAGAACCTGGTTGAGGTGCATCTGGGATTTCTCAGCTTGCTCCTGCAGTTCGGACAGCGATTTGGCGCCGATACCCTTACCGGCCAGCCTGATAACGCGCGTAAGGGCGGCATCGTCCGCGGGATTGCGTATCACGCGCAGCCAGGCTACCATGTCCTGTACCTCCTTGCGCTTGTAGAAGGGGGTGCCGCCCGGCAGCTTGTAAGGCAGACCTTCGGCGCAGAAGCCGTCCTCGATCGCCCTGGACTGCGCGTTGGTGCGGTAAAGCACGGCGAAGTCGGTATACTTAAGGCTGCGTTCCGACAGCAGCTTCTTTACCTGGCGGGCGATATATTGAGCTTCATCCGCCGCATCTTTAAGACCTGTGACAAACAGGGGGCTGCCTTTCTCGCGCGAAGTGGTGATGCCCTTCTCTTTGCGCAGGTGGTTGCGTGAGATGAGCGCATTGGCGGCATCTACAATGATCCGGGTCGAGCGGTAATTCTCAGCCATGCCGATGATTCGTGTGCCCGGGAAGTCTTTGCGGAAATTTTCGGTATTGCGCATCTCGGCCTGCCGCCAGGAATAGATGGTCTGGTCGGGGTCGCCTACCACGCAGACGTTGCGGAACCGGGAGCCCAGCATCCTGATTATCTGGTATTGCAGGCTGCTGGTGTCCTGGAACTCGTCCACCAGTATGTAGCGGTGAAGCTGCTGATAGCGCTCCAGCGCCGCGCCGTTGTCCCTGAAAAGCAAATAAGTGTGGACCAGCATGTCATCGTAATCCACGGCCCGCTGTTTGCGGAGTTCAGCCTGGTAGCCGCGGTAAACCGCGGCGGCGGTATCATCGAGGCTCTCGCCCTGTTTGGGGATTATGGCATCGGGGTCGAGAATATTGACTTTGGCGTAGCTGATAGCCGCCCTGATACGGCGCAGGTTATTTTCCTCGAAGCTTAATTCTACCTGCTCCATGCAGTACTTTATCAGTTTTGTCTGCCTGTCCTCATCTATCACGTCGAAATTTTTTCCCAGGCCCGGCAAGCCCTCGCCACGTAGTATACGCAGGCAGGTCGAGTGGATGGTACTGATCGTGACAGCGGGCGGCTCGTCGAATAGCTCATCGAGGCGTTTTTTCATCTCCTCGGCGGCTTTGCGGGAGAAGGTCACGGCCAGTATATGGCGCGGTTTGATTTTAGCCTGCGTGACCATATAGGCGATGCGGTGGACGATAACGCGCGTCTTGCCGCTGCCCGGGCCGGCATGCACCAGCAACGGGCCTTCAACAGTCCGCACCGCCTCCCTCTGGTCAGGGTTCAGGCTATCCAGCAGGTCGATAACGGTCAGGGCGAATACCTCAATATATATGCGGTCAGATTTTTTCCAGCGGCGCCACGCTGAGCAGCAGCTTTTTCACGCCGCTCCCCTCGAAAGCTATGATTATCTCCTTATCCTGGCCGGTGGGTTTAATACCGATTACCTGCCCGTCGCCGAATTTTGTATGGCGGACACGGTCACCCGGGTTCAAGGGGATTAACTCTCTCTGCGGCTGCAGCTCCTGCGCTTTCTTTGCCAGCAGGTCGGCCATGCTGATGCCTTCCTCCTCGTCCCGCCAGTGCTTCTCCTGCCCCTTGGCGTGCCCGCCGCGGTGCTCCTCTCCACCGGTCAGCCCCTTTCTCTCCACCAGGTGTTCAGGGATATCGTCAAGGAAGCGTGAGGGCGTGCTTTCTGTGCTGGCGCCGAAGATACTGCGGCGGACGGTATGCATCAGGTATACCTGGTGCTCGGCGCGGGTTATGCCGACGTAACACAGGCGGCGCTCCTCTTCAAGCTCATCCCCACCCTCCTCCATGGAACGCCTGTGCGGCAGCAGACCCTCCTCCATGCCTACGATGAAAACCACCGGGAACTCCAACCCCTTGGCCTGGTGCAGGGTAATCAGCGTGGTGGTATCCGCCTTGCTCTCTATCTCATCGGTATCCGCCACCAGGCTGATTTGTTCCAGTAAGGGGGAAAGCCCTTCCCCGGGGGGTAATTCGTCATAATCTGCGGCCACGGTGCGCAGCTCAAGTATATTCTCCCAGCGTTCCTCTCCGTCATCCTCTACCCTGATCGCTTCGCGGTAGCCCGATTTCTCAAGCAGCGAGTCCATCAGTTTTACGATGCTCATCTGCTGGCTTTCCACGATGAGCTCGTTGAGCATACGGTAGAGGCCGGTCAGCGCCGCGCTGATCTTCCCCCCGAACCCCGGTCCGCCGCTTTCGGATACCGCCTTCAAAGCGGCAAACAGGGAGATATTGTTATCCCGTGCCCAGTTGCCGAGGTCGGAGAGGGTTCTGGCCCCTATCCCCCTTCCGGGTATCTTGAGTATGCGGGACAGGCTGATATTGTCGAAGGGGTTATTCACCACCCTTAAATAAGCTATAACGTCCTTTACCTCCCGCCGCTGGTAGAACTTCATGCCGCCTATCAACTTGTACTTGAGACCGTAGCGCATGAATGCCTCTTCCACGGCGCGGGACTGGGCGTTGGTGCGGTACATCACAGCGCAGTCCCCCGGCTTCATTCCATTGCTGCCGGTCAGCTTCAGTATCTCGTTGACCACGAACTGCGCCTCTTCCTGCTCGTTGTAGGTCATGATCAGGGAGACCGGCGCCCCTTCGCTGTTGGCTGTCCACAGCGTTTTCTGCTTGCGCTGCTGGTTGACCGAAATGACCGAGGATGCCGCCTCCAGGATATTCTTGGTTGAGCGGTAGTTC
>JAPLHK010000033.1 GCA_026389715.1 Chloroflexota bacterium | reverse complement strand
TCCCGTATCGTCTTGCTGTTGGTCAACATCATGATCAACCGGTCGATACCCGGGGCAATGCCGCCGTGTGGAGGCGCGCCATATTCAAGCGCTTCCAGGAAGTTGCCGAATTTGGCTTCTATTTCTTCTTTCTCATATCCCAATATACTGAAGATCTTCTCCTGCAGGGCGCGGTTATGTATCCTGATGCTCCCGCTGGATAATTCACAGCCGTTGCAGACTATGTCATAGTGCCGGGCACGTATTTTACCCGGGTCCGATTCCAACAAAGGAATATCGGACTCAAAAGGCGCCGTAAAGGGGTGATGTGTGGAATCCCACATCTTTCTCTCTTCATTCCAGTCAAACAGGGGGAAATCGGTGATAAATACGAATGACATCAAACTCGGATCGCAGAGGTCCAGGCGCTTGGCCATCTCGCGCCGCAGTTCATCGAGTATTTTATTAACCAGTCCCTTATCGCCTGCGGCTATCAGCACCAGGTCCCCCGGCACAGCCTTGAAAGAAGCAAGGAGTTCCTTTAGCTTCTCCGCTTTAAGGTATTTGACAGCGACCGATTTGATTTTCTCTATTTGCAGGCTATTGACATCCTGCTGGCCGTCACCCGCCATCCAGGCTACGGAGATAAGCCCCTTGGCCCCGCAGCCCCTGGCTATCTCAGTGAGCTCTTCAATTTGTTTGTGAGAATAGTTGGCGCAACCCGGCAGGCATATCCCCCTGACGGTCCCCTTATTTTGAATCGCTGACTTGAAAACGGTGAACTCGCTGTCGGCCACGACCGCGGATATATCTTTTATTTCGAGCCCATAGCGGATATCCGGTTTATCCGTACCATACCTGTCCATCACCTCAGCGTACGTCATACGGGGGAAGGGTTTTATAAGGTGGATACCCGGCGTCACGGTTTCAATCAGGGAAATAAATAATTCTTCCAATAATCCCAGGATATCCTCTTCGTCAACAAAGCTCATTTCGAGATCAAGCTGGGTAAATTCAGGTTGGCGGTCAGCGCGCAGGTCCTCGTCACGGAAGCAGCGGGCAATCTGGTAATACTTTTCGAAGCCGGCCACCATGAGAAGCTGTTTCAACTGCTGAGGAGACTGCGGCAAGGCATAGAATTTGCCCGCATGGATACGGCTGGGAACCAGGTAGTCCCTGGCCCCTTCCGGGGTACTCTTGATCATTATCGGTGTTTCTATTTCAACAAAGCCGCGCTGGTCAAGGAAATCACGCATGAATTTGATTACTTTGTGTCTGAGCAGAATATTGTCCCTCAGTGTAGCCCGCCTCAACTGGAGGTAGCGGTAGCGCAGCAGCAGAGATTCATCCACATCGACCTCTTCATTTATGTAAAACGGAGGCGTCTTAGAAGCATTGTAAATCTTGATTTCACTGGCAATCACTTCGATTTCACCGGTGGGCAATTTCGAATTCCCGGTACCGGTCGGCCGCTTGTCAACCCTGCCGACGACTTGAATAACAAATTCGTTTCTCAGGTCAGTGGCAATGACATGCGTGCTGCCGGATATCTCCGGGTTAAAAACGACCTGGGTGATGCCTTCCCTGTCGCGCAGGTCGATAAAAATCAGCCCGCCGTGGTCACGCCGCCGGTGTACCCACCCGGCGAGGGTTACAGATTGTCCTGAATGAGCAGATCGAAGCTCCCCGCAATTGTGAGTCTTTAGCAAGATGCCCTCCTGAAGGTGAAATTATAGCGCAATACGTTCGTATTACACAAAGTATATGGCGGACTATACGCATTTGCCGGGAGATATTGTAGCGAAAAAACGGCTGCCGCTCTCAGGCGGTGGGCCTGGCGTATTTCTCCCTGAGCTTGGGTTTCTCGATCTTCCCAGTTGGGTTCCTGGGTACCTTATCGAATACCACCCTGCGGGGTACATTGTGCCGGGCAAGATTCTTCCTGCAGTAATCGAGCACCTCGTCCTCGGTCAATGTTTCACCCGGTATTGGATCGACTATCGCCAGGGCTATTTCCCCTAACCTCTCATCAGGTATGCCGATTACGGCGGCATCATTCACTTTATCGATATTATGTAATATATCCTCTATCTCAACCGGAAAAATATTTTCGCCGCCGGTTATTATCACATCCTTTTTCCGGTCAACCAAAAATATGAAGCCGTCCTCGTCCGACATCGCCATATCTCCCGTATAAAGCCAGCCGTCCTTAAGGGCTTCCGCCGTCTTTTCCGGATTCTTGTAATACTCTTTCATCACACCATCGCCCTTGACTATCAGTTCACCGATTACGCCCTGCTCCACGTTATTACCCTTATCATCAACTATCCTGGTCTCCCAGTTGAAGCCGGGCCTGCCGATGGCGCCGACCTTGTGTTCATTTTCACTGCCTAAATGCACGCAGCCAGGCCCCGTCGATTCGGTCAATCCGTAATTTGTGTCATATTGCATGTCCGGAAATATCTTTTTCCATTGTTTTATCAGTGAGGAAGGCACCGGTTGGGCGCCGATATGCATGAGGCGCCAGCACCTGAGGTCGTAGTCTTCCTTCCTGACCTGCCCTTTCTCCAGTGCCACCAGTATGTCATGCGCCCAGGGCACCAGCAGCCAGACTATTGTTCCTCTTTCCTGGTGAACCGTGTTGAGGATGCCCGTGGGGCTGATATCGCTGATCAGTGTAGCGCGGCTGCCTACAATTAAGCTGCCGAACCAGTGCATCTTGGAGCCGGCGTGATAGAGCGGGGGGATCAAAACGAAATTATCGTCCTTTGTCTGGTGGTGGTGCGCATATTCAGTAATCGCCGCGCTTTTCAGGTTGTTATGCGTGAGCAGTATGGGTTTGGGCGCGCCGGTTGTCCCCGAAGTGAAGTACAGGCTGCAGTCATCGTCATCACCGGTCTTGATAACAGGGCTGGCGCCATCATACCCGCTGACCATATCCTGAAACGAAATCATGTAATCAGGGGCTTTATCAGCGGCGCAGACATATTTTTCGACCCGTGGCAACTGGTTGCGCACGAGGTCCACCCTCTCGATGAATTCCTGGCCGATGATCATCATCTTTGCTTCGGAGATATCCGCGCAATACTTAAAATCCTGGCCGGTGAACCTGAAATTCAGCGGCACTATCCAGGCCCCGGTCCGCAATATCCCGAAATAGGCTATGAGCCAATCGATGGAATTCATCATCCAGTGGATGACCCTGTCGCCCTTGCCAATGCCCATGCCGAGCAGGGCGTTGGCAACACGGTTGGCCTCCTGGTCGAATTCCCTCCAGGTAATTTCGCGCCGCTTTCCCCCGGCCTTAAGCTCGACCAGGGCACAATCCCCGGGATACATCCGGGCATTGCGCGCCAACATCTCCGGGACGGTAATCATCCATTCTCTCCTTGCATAACTGACGGCAGCATATTCGATGGCCGCTGTGTCCCTATAATTATAGCGATGTGCGAAACCCTTTGTATGGTGAAGATCTGTTTAACCGACGATATATTACTGAAGTTACGAAGAATTTTCACCTAAGTATGATACATGCAATTAACCAGACTCGTCACAGTCAAAGCTATCAGAACACAGGCATAAATGATAAAATATCTTTGCCGTTTTGAGGCACGCTAACATGGTACTTATTTTGCAGACTGATTTATCATATTAATCGAGGAGGTGGCTATGGCGATATATCTATTACTTTCAACTTTAAGTGGCGATGGTAGGAAGGCCATTGAAGAGTATCCCGAGAAGCTTAAAGAGCTGAATAAGGAAGTTGAGTATATGGGCGTTAAAATAGTCGCTCAATATGCCCTCCTGGGACAGTACGATTTCGTAACTATTGTCGAAGCGCCCAGCAATGAAAAGGCGGCCGAACTGGCCATTCATATGTCCGCCGGGGGATTGCAGAGCCTTACACTCGCAGCAATTCCGCTGGATAAGCTCATCGAGCAACTCAAGAAGAAGCCTACAGTTTTTTAACCACCACCGGTATTTGAATTTAGCAGCCTATACTTATTATAATTAGCGGTTGTCCCTGTCCAATTCACACATAATTCAGTCAGACATGAGTAAAATTCGCAAGCTGTTATCGGGTAACGAAGCCATAGCCCTGGGCGCTTATCACGCGGGCATCAGGGTGGCCGCCGCCTATCCCGGGACACCCAGCACCGAGATATTAGAAAACCTGGCTAAATTCAAGGACATCTACGCCGAATGGTCCACTAACGAAAAGGTAGCCATGGAGGTCGGCCTCGGCGCCTCGTACGCCGGGGTAAGGACGCTGGTATCGATGAAACATGTCGGGCTGAACGTGGCGGCCGACCCCTTCCTGGCAGCCGCGACCACGGGGATACACGGGGGACTGGTGGTGATATCCGCGGACGACCCCGGGATACACAGTTCGCAGGGAGAACAGGACAACCGTCACTTTGCCAAGCTGGCCAGAGTACCCATGGTGGAGCCTTCGGACAGCCAGGAAGCTTATGATTTTATCTACGACTCGTTTCAATTGAGCGAGAGGTTCGACACGCCGGTCCTGTTCAGGATCACCACGCGCCCCCCCCCCCCCCCCCCCCCCCCCCCCCCCCCCCCCCCCCCCCCCCCCCCCCCCCCCCCCAAAAAGGTTCCGCCACAATGTCGAGAAATATGTTATGCTGCCAGGACATGCCAGGATGCGCGTACCGCACATGCATCAGCGGATGGCCGAACTGGCGGAATACGCTGAAACCACCCACCTGAACCAGGTCATCGATGGCGATATGGCCGTCGGGATTGTCACCAGCGGCGTGAGCTACCAGTATGTCCGGGAGGTTTTCGCCGATGCTGCCATACTGAAGCTCGGCCTGACCTACCCACTCCCGGCAAAGATGCTTCGGCAGTTCGCGGGGCGGGTAAAAAAGCTGTTTGTGATCGAAGAGCTCGACCCTTTCTTAGAAGAGAACATCAAAGTACTGGGCATCCAAATCGAAGGCAAGCAGCATGTACCCCGCTGGGGTGAATTGAACAAGGCCGCTGTGCACCAGTCCTCGCACAAGGCGGGGATAGCCACCCTGATCGATTCAATAGAGGAGGCAAAACCCGTTGAAGATCTACCGGGGCGGCCCCCGCTCCTCTGCCCCGGCTGCCCGCACGCAGGAGCCTTCTTTGTCCTCAGCACCATCGGCCAGCGTTCCAAGATATTAGATGCGAAAGGGAGATCCGAGGGGGAATCCAAGCTGATAATTACGGGTGACATCGGGTGCTATACCCTTGCTACCTACCCGCCGCTGCGGGCCATGGATACCACTGCTTGCATGGGCGCAAGCATCGGGCAGGCCATCGGCATCGAAAAGGCGGGGACCAGCAGCAACGTGGTAGCCGTGATAGGTGACTCGACTTTCATGCATTCAGGCATGACGGGCCTGGTTGATGCTGTATATAACAACGCGAAAATTACCGTCGTGATCCTCGATAACGGTACCACCGCTATGACGGGACACCAGGACCATCCGGGCTCAGGCATATCGGCCCAGGGCGAAGCGACAAACAAGGTCGTGCTGGAGAAAATTGTCAGCGCCGCGGGGGTCGCTAACCTGGCCACAGTAGATGCCTTCGATATCAAGGCTGTGCGGTCGGCGATCAGGACGGCACTGGATAGCGGGCAACTCTCGGTCGTCATCGTCCGCGGCAAATGCGCGGTAATTAATAAACTGCGCAAGAACCAGAGGCAGGTGGACCTGCAACTCTGCAATAACTGCGATGTCTGTATCACCATCGGCTGTCCGGCCATAAAAAAACAGGACGGCAAGCTGACCATTGATATAAGTACCTGTATGGGGGATGAATGTGGCATCTGCCAGCAGATCTGCCCGAAAAAGGCCATAAGCCCCATTTCAAGGGAAAAGGTAAAGTGACAGTTTTGGACCGCGATAAACAGGATATATTGATGGTTGGCGTCGGTGGCCAGGGCATAGTTTTGGCCAGCGATATCCTCGGGGATGTTGCCCTTGCTCTGGGCCTGGACGTTAAGAAAACGGACACCCTGGGCATGGCCCAGCGCGGCGGGAGTGTAACCAGCCACCTGCGGATGGGCAAAAAGGTATGGTCACCGCTGATCAGCCCCAAGGAGGCCGATATACTCTTGGCCTTTGAGAAGCTTGAAGCGGCAAGGTGGGTGAATTATATCAGGCCGGAAGGCACCGTCATCATCAATAACTTAGCCATACCGCCGCTCTCGATTTCGCTGGGTACACAAAAATACCCGGCTGACAGGGACATCCTCGCATCATTTAAACAGAGGACGACACGGATCCATTTAGTCGACGGATCGAAGGAATCAGGCAGCCTCGGCGACATCCGCACCCTCAATATCTTCATGCTGGGTTTCCTTTCGATGCTCATACCCATTAAAATCGACCAGGATACCTGGAAGCAGTGTATCGCCCGGCGCCTGCCGGAAAAAGTATTGGGCCTGAATATGCGCGCCTTCGAAAAGGGGCGGGAGGTGGCAGCCAGTGTCAATCTCTGATAATGTCAGGAAGAGGATGGAGTCGGGGTCCTGGACCAGGCGCATGTTCGAAGAAGCCACGGTCTTAAAAAAGAAACACGGCGAGCACAACGTATTTGACCTGTCCCTGGGAAACCCGATAATCGAGCCCCCCGCGGAATTCAAGCAGGCGCTGAGAAATCTCATCGAACAACCGCTGGCAGGCATGCACCGCTACATGGAGAATGCCGGGTATGAAGAGACAAGGAAAGCGGTGGCCAAGCAGGTATCCCTGGAAAACAACCTTGAGCTGTCTTTCGGCGACATCATTATGACGGTGGGCGCGGCAGGCGCCATAAACGTGATATTAAAGACGGTCCTGGAGCCGGGTGATGAAGTCATCGTATTTGCACCCTTTTTCATGGAATACGACAACTATATCGATAACCACGGGGGCAAGACAAGGATCTGCCCGACCGACGCTAAATTCCTGCCCGACCTGGATGCCTTTGAGAAAGCAATTAACAGCACAACGAAAGCGGTCATACTAA
>JAPLHK010000045.1 GCA_026389715.1 Chloroflexota bacterium | reverse complement strand
TTGCCGCTCTGATGTATCGCCCTTGTACCTCTCGTATATATTCCAGTATGCTGCCTCGTGTCATGTGTCCCTCCCCTCGGTAACACTATTTTTGAGGCAACAATACTATTTTCGGTAACAATAATTATGACGCAATTCGCATATACTGATCTCAAGGACGAAAAGTTCGGCCTGAGCCTGGGCGCCGACCGGTTTGTTATCAAGCCGCAACAACCAGAGGTGTTATTACAGATTGTTGAGGAAGTCCTGGCTAAACCCCGTAAGACGAGGACAGTCTCCCGTAAGAAATCCCCGGAAAATGAGACAAAAGTACTGGAGCAATATAACGAGGTACTGTTCCGCAAGCTGCAAAAGAAGGTGGCGCAGCTTGAAGATGTTATAGCAAAACAAACGAAAACAGAAAACGAGCTGCGAGAGAGCGAGCAGAAATATCGTACGCTTATTACTCAGAGTCAGGATGGCGTCTTTGTGGTCAATTTGGAGGGTAATTTCCTGGCAGTCAACAAGGTCATGTATGAAAATTTGAAATACAGCGAAGATGAACTGCTTTCCATGAGTATCTGGGACATTGTCCCTGAACAATATATAGAACTTCATAAAAAGAGAATTGCTGACATATTGGTGGGAAAAGCTCCGAATACAGCAGCAGAGTACCTGGTTAAGGGAAAGGACGGGAATCCGCATTACGTTGAAATTCTTTCGGCCCCCTACTATGAAGGGAAAAAACTGATCGGTTTTCAGGGAATTGCCCGCGATATTACCGAACGCAAAAAGGTAGAGAAAAAGCTTGAGCAATCCGAGGAGAGGTACCGCTCTCTGGTGGAGGAAGCCTTTGAGGGTATTATTGTAATCCAGGACGGGAAAATCCTGTTCGCTAATCCCCGGGCTTATGAAATCATCGACTATTCCCGTGACCAGACGGAGCCCAGGTCTTTTACAGATTTCGTCTATGCGGAAGACCGGGAAAAGGTCATCGACCGTCATTTGAAGAGGTTAAAGGGCGAGCAATTAGAAGAGACCTACCCCATCCGGCTGGTTGATCAGCGCGGTATCATTAAGTGGACACAGATCAGCACTGCGCTCATAGACTGGGAGGGCAAACCTGCGACACTTACTTTCCTCACAGACATCACCGAACGCAAATTGGCAGAGGAGCAACTGCAGGAGAGCGAGGCACGATACCGACTGCTTGCGGAGCACACGACTGATACTATCAGGCTGATGGATATGAATCTCAAGACCAAGTACCTGAGTCCCTCTGCGGCAAAGCAACGTGGCTTTACCCATCAGGAGATGTTGGAACTGCCAATGGAGAAGCAACTCGCACCGGAATCGTTCAGGGCAGCAATTGGAATATTTTCCAAGGAGATATCCAGGGTGGAGTCTGACCCGGGCTACAATCCCGTACACACTTTAGATCTTGAGTATTGCTGCAAGGATGGCACAACCGTGTGGGCAGAAAGTAAGTTCAGCGTCATACGGGACAGCAGCGGCGAGCCCATATCCATCCTGGTTGAAGCCAGAGATATCACCGAGAGAAAGCTGGCCGAAGAAAATCTTGTTAAAAGCTACGAATCCGTGAAGAAAACCCTTAATGATGCCATTAATACCATGGTCAAGATTGTGGAAATGAGAGACCCGTACACCGCAGGCCATCAGCATAAAGTGGCCCAACTGGCGACTGCCATAGCCAGAGAAATGAAATGGGAAGATACGCGGATTGATCAACTCAGGACGGCGGCAGTAGTCCATGATGTCGGAAAAATGTATATTCCCTCCGATATCCTCAGCAGACCCGGACGGCTCTCCGAAATTGAGTTCAACCTGATAAAAACCCATGCTCAGAGCGGCTATGATATTGTAAGAGGCATGGATTTCCCCGGTAACATCGCCAAGGCCGTGTTGCAGCACCATGAAAGGCTGGATGGCTCCGGATATCCCAACGGCCTAAAAAGTGAGGATACGCTTTTGGAAGCCAAAATACTGGCTGTTGCTGACGTCATCGAGGCTATGTGCTCCCACCGACCCTACCGGCCGGCATTGGGTCTTGAAAAGGCATTTGAGGAAATATCAAAGAATAGGGGCAAACTATATGATCCGGATGTAGTAGCTGCCTGCCTAAAACTATTCACGGAGAAGGGTTTTAATTTCACAGAACTATAGTCCCTGCCATGAAAAGCTGTATCCTGCCCGCTGTATGTCAGAGTTAGAGCTATGATCTCCTTACCGGCAGGGTTAAAAGAACATTTCAGCAACAATGTTACCCGGTTAAGCAGGTAACATTGTTGCTATGCAGTTTGCGGAATTTAACCCTGCGGTCGTTGATCGACGATGCGCGTGGCTTTTAACGTGGCGCCGGGCTTGAATATCTCGGACAGCTGAACGAATTCCACCTTAGGGGTCAGCTCTACAGCTCTTTTAACCTTGTCTTTTAATTCAGCCTCAAGTTTGGCCAGGTCAGCGCCTTTGTCCGCTCCTACCAGAAGCCTGATCACATCCATTGAGTAGGGATCGTCCTTATTTTCCTTTGCGACCACGAACTGGTACTCGATGACGCCGGATGTGTTGGCGACCGCATCACGCATGATCTCGGGGTTGATCAGGGTTCCCTTGACCTTCATCAGCTCTTTAGTGCGCGTGCCGTAGGTGCTGCCCACGGTCGTAACGATCCTCTGATCGTTTCTGCCGCAATGCGGGCACTGCTTGTTGGTAATGGCAACGATATCGCCGACAAGATAACGCAGCAAACAGGTGCCGCGGCGATCTAAGTGAGTTATGCA
>JAPLHK010000038.1 GCA_026389715.1 Chloroflexota bacterium | reverse complement strand
CCTGTATTTAACGATGTGCTGCAGGCTACATCCTGTCTCGCTGCCATTTATGATAATTACCGGCAGAAGGTAGCCGCGATTGCTGTGCCCGAACAGTTAAAGATTGATGAGCAGGTGATTACCGGGGTGCTGGAGATGGTCAAAAAGGAGGGCAGGCGCCTGCTGTATTCATTTGAAGCCCAGCGGATAATGGGGGCTGTTGGGATAGCCGGCCCTGAGAGCAAGATCGCAAGTTCTTTGGAGGAGGCCATTAATTTTGCTGGGGATATCGGCTACCCGGTGGTCATGAAAGTTGTATCCAGGGATATCGTTCATAAAAGCGATGCTGGCGGAGTTGCGCTGGATATTGATAACAAAGAAGAGGTCGCCGACGCCTACGAGGCCATCATGCAGAATTGCCGGCGCTTCAATGCGGACGCGCAAATCGAGGGGATTGAAGTATCGCAGCAGGTCAGCCCCGGCGTGGAAACGATAGTTGGGGCACGACGTGACCTTGCCTTCGGTCCGATTGTGATGTTCGGTTTGGGCGGCATTTATGTTGAAGTGATGAAGGATATCTCTTTCCGCTCTTTTCCTCTCAGCCGCAATGAAGCTACAAAGATGATCAGTGAGATCAAAACCTATCCCCTGCTGCTCGGCGTACGGGGTGAAAAACGCAAAGATATCGATGCTCTGGCCGATGCCGTATTGAGGGTGGGGACGATTATTAAAAAGTTTCCGGAGATCTCGGATATCGAAATAAATCCCCTGGTAGCCTATGAATATGGACAGGGAGTTAAAGCTGTGGACGTGCGAATAATGCTGTCCACCCAGGAGGCAGGCAAATGAAAAGCTTGATAGTAGGCTCGATGGATGGCAACGCCGGCAAGACCAGCTTGATAATAGGCCTTGCCAGGGCTTCTGGTAAATCCTTTGGCTACATTAAGCCGCTGGGTGACAGGCTGGTTTACCGTAAAAAGCGGGTATGGGATTATGACGCCTCCCTGATGACCAACATATTCGGGATGACGCAAAACCCGGAAGATATCACCGCAGGATTTGAGCATTTAAAGCTGAGATTTAAGTATGACGAGGCCGGGGCTAAAAACCGTGTGCTGGCCATGGCTGAGGAAGTCGGCGCCGGCAAAGACATACTCTTTGTAGAGGGCGGCAAGGATATTGAGTACGGCATCTCTTTTTACCTTAATGTCCTTTCCCTGGCGGAATACCTGAATGGAAAACTGGTGATACTGGTGGGTGGGGATGAAAACTATATCGTAGATAACGTGATTTTTATTAAAAAATACCTGGTTTTCAGCGGGATGGATTTCGGCGGAGTAATCATCAATAAAGTCCGCAACGTTGAAGACTTTAAGGATGTTTACATTCCGATGATGGATAAGGCCGGTATTAATATACTCGGGGTGATACCTTACCGGGAGGAATTGACTTTTTTCTCAATGGAATACCTGTCTCAATACCTGCTGGCAAGGGTGGTAGCAGGAGAAGAATGGCTCAATAGGCGTATCAGCAATATATTCGTAGGCGCATCTTCTGTTGATTCAGCTTATTCCGATATCCTCTTCCATAAGGAAAATAAACTTGTGGTCACCAGCGGTGACCGTTCGGATATGCTGCTCGCATCGTTTGAGGATAAATGCACTGCCGCGGTTATCCTGACTAACAATATATTGCCTCCGCAGAATATCCTGGCTAAAGCTAACGAGAAGAAAATACCGGTATTGCTGGTTCCCATCGGCGTTTATGAGACAGCCAAGCAGATAGAATCCCTTACCCCGCTGATTACCAGTAAGAATACCGATGAAATCGCGCTGATGGAACAGTTGGTCAGAGAAAACGTTAAAATTGATGAGTTATTTAAAGATTGAGCGGGTAAATATTATATTTGCGCCCCGCTATCCAGGCTGCTATAATCATTCAAAGCTTGCGGTACATTATTTTAACGTAAATATCCAACCGTGCAACCTCCCGCAATCCCTTGCGTGAGGTTTTTATTTGTGCCGGAAGGGAGTGTAAGGAATGTCAGAAGATAAATCCCAAAAATTGGAGACCATGAGGCACTCTGCCAGCCACGTTATGGCCGAAGCGGTGCAATCTTTATATCCCGGAGCGAAATTCGGCATTGGGCCTGCCATCGAAGATGGATTTTATTATGATTTCGAATTGCCGAGGCCCCTGGCAGTTGAGGATTTGCCAGCAATTGAGATGAAGATGAAAGAGATAATTGCCGCCGATTTGCCCTTTGTCAGTGAAGAGAAGGAAGCTCTGAAACTTTTTGCCGATCAGAAATATAAAACCGAGTTGATAAAAGACCTGGGTGAGGAGAAAGTCACGGTCTATAGGCAGGGTGGTTTTACCGACCTTTGCCGGGGGCCTCATGTCAAGAAGACCGGCGAGATCAAGGCATTCAAGTTGACCAGTGTGGCCGGGGCTTACTGGAGGGGTGACGAGAAGCGGCCGATGCTCCAGAGGATCTATGGCGTTGCCTTTGCTAAACAGGGAGATCTTGATGAATATCTTAAGAGGATCGCCGAAGCAGCCAAACGTGACCACAGGAAGCTTGGCAAAGAGTTGGACCTCTTTAGCCTGCACGAGGACGCCGGCCCGGGGCTGGTTTACTGGCATCCCAAGGGCGCCACGGTCAGGCAACTGATCGAGGATTTCTGGAAGGCTGAACACAGGCGCCGTGGCTACGATATTGTTTATTCACCGCATATAGCCAAGGTTCATCTCTGGGAGACCAGCGGGCACTGGAATTTTTACCGAGAAAACATGTATTCACCGATGGAGATCGACGATATTCAATATGTCCTGAAACCTATGAATTGCCCTTTTCATATATTAATGTACAAAACGCAGCTCAGGAGCTACCGCAATTTGCCCATGCGCTACGCCGAACTGGGTACTGTCTACCGTTATGAAAGGTCGGGCGTATTGCACGGCCTGGCGCGTGTACGTGGCTTTACTCAGGATGACGCGCACATATTTTGCCGGCCCGACCAGATCGAGGCTGAAATTAAAGACGTCGTGGAGCTCGCACAGTTCATGATGAAATCCTTCGGGTTTGAAGAATATGAGATGATGCTTTCCACCCGGCCCGAAAAGGCTGTGGGCAGCACCGAAAGCTGGGATATGGCCACAGGCGCGCTGCGTAACGTGCTGGAGAAATTAAAGATAAAATTCCAGGTTGACCCGGGCGAGGGAGTTTTCTACGGCCCGAAGATCGACGTCAAGCTCAAAGACGCTATCGGCAGGCTATGGCAGGGCCCGACCATCCAGGTGGATTTCCAGATGCCTGAACGTTTCGACGTCAATTATGTGGGCGAAGATGGCCAGGAGCACCAATCCGTAATGATTCACCGCACGGTGCTTGGTAGCATGGAGAGATTTTTCGCCTGCCTGACCGAGCATTACGCCGGCGCGTTCCCCGTCTGGCTGGCCCCGATACAGGCCGTGGTGATACCGATTGCAGACAGGCATAATGCCTATGCAACTGAAGTGTTTGAACAGCTGCGGGCGAGTGACATGCGGGTACAGCTCGATGACAGGTCCGAGCGCATGAATATGAAAATCAGGGATGCGCAGCTGGCTAAGATACCCTACATGCTGATTGCCGGGGATAAAGAAGTTGAAAACAGTACGGTATCGGTGCGCCTGCGCAACGGGGAAGATCTCGGATCGGTCGAGATTTCCGCCTTTATGGAGAGGGTGGACTCTCTGGTTAAATCAAAGGAACTGTCCAAACTTTGATTTACAGCTATAAAATGTGATATATTCTTAGCGCTCAGTTTTATATAAAGGGAGGGATACAACAAAATATTTAAAGAACTAAATATTAATTACCGGATACGTGCCAGGGAGATCAGGTTAATAGGCGATGAAGGTGAACAGATAGGCCTTCTGGCTACTGACAAAGCATTGCAAATGGCGAGCGAAAAAGGCCTGGATCTTGTTGAAGTGGCGCCGACGGCAACTCCACCTGTATGCAGGATACTTGATTACGGGAAATACAGGTATGAGCAAACAAAAAAAGAGAAAAAAGTACGCAGCGGTCAGAGGTCGGGCCTCCTGAAGGAAATCAGGGTAAGGCCGCAGGTGAAAGACCATGACCTTGACATAAAGATTAACCGGGCAAAAAAGTTTGTAATAGATGGAGATAAAGTTAAAGTACTGGTGGTATTCCGCGGCCGGCAGATGGTACATCCGGAACTGGGCATCAAGTTACTGCAAAAAGTGGCGAATGATTTAAAAGGCGTAGCCCAATTGGACGGGCAGCCGATCCATGAGGGAAGGATTATGAGCCTGATACTTTCGCCGATATCCGCCAAACAGGTTGTTGCGAAAGATGGTAAAGACAGCAAAGAAATTAAAGAAACTAAGGAAACTAAGGAAACTAAGGAAATAAAAGTCAAGGAAACAGTATAAATGCCTAAACTAAAGACCCATAAGGGAGCGAAGAAGCGCTTTCATTTCACCGGAGGCGGCAAGATCATGCGTGTCAAGCAGGGCAAAAGCCATTTCAGGCGCCGGAAGTCAGCAGCTACCAAAGGGCTTTATGATGAGACAATACCCCTGCACAAAGCCGACGTAAAGAGGATAAAAAAATTATTACCGTACCATTAGGTATTCAGGAGGACTCAGTTGCCAAGAGTTAAAGGCGGGATCGTAAGCCACCGACGCCATAAAAAATTACTGGAATTAACCAAGGGCCACAGGGGCAAAAGGCATCCCCTTTTCAGGCATGCGCATGAATCGATGCTGCATGCCCTGGACTATGCCTATGGCCACCGCAGGGAACGCAAAGGAGATATGCGGAAACTGTGGATAGCCAGGATAAATGCCGCGGCGAGGATCGATGGGCTGACATACAGCCAGTTAATAAACGGCCTCACAAAGGCGGATATTGACATAAACCGCAAGTTGCTTGCTGACATAGCCGTCAATGACCCACCCAAGTTCTCAGCGCTGGTGAAGATGGCTACCGAAAAACTTAAGAGCTAAATCCCCTCAATAATCCACGATGTTGGACCAACTTGAAAAACTTGCCGCCCGGGCCAGTGCAGAGCTGCAAAAAATAGCCAGCCTTGAGGACCTGGAAGGGTGGCGCGTCAGCTACCTTGGCAGGAAAAGCAGGCTGATCGAGATATTGCGCTCGTTGGGCGACGTTGCTGTTGAAGAGAGGCGCGAGCTCGGTTCACGGGCCAACCAGCTGAAAAATTCCCTTGAAAGCCAGCTCTCGATAAAGAAAGAGCGTTTAGAGCAGGCGCTGCATCAATTACTCGAACATAACAAAATCGATATAACACTGCCGGGCGAACCTTATCAGCCCGGCAACCTGCACCTGACCACCAAGACGGTCAAGGAGATATGCGATATCTTCGTCAGCATGGGCTTCCAGGTGGTTGAAGGGCCAGAAGTGGAATGGGAGCGCTACAACTTTGAAATGCTCAATATGCCCGCCGGGCATCCGGCCAGGGACGGCTTCGCCACCCTGTGGGTCGACTACCAGACCAAAACAGGCGCCAGACCGATGCTGATGCGTACGCACACCTCACCCACGCAGCCGCGCGTGATGGAGAAAAGTAGTCCCCCGATACGCGTTGTCGCTCCGGGCAGGGTTTACAGGTATGAAGCCACAGACGCCACCCACGAATGGATGTTCTCCCAGGTAGAAGGCTTCGCCATCGATAAAAATATCACCATGGCCGATTTAAAAGGCACATTATTTGAATTCGCCAGGCGGCTCTTCGGGCAGGACCGCAAGTGCCGTTTCCGTGTGGACTATTTCCCCTTTGTTGAGCCGGGCTGCGAGATAGCCATCGATTGTTTCATGTGCGGTGGCAAGGGATGCCGTCTCTGCAAGGAAAGCGGCTGGATTGAGATACTCGGAGCCGGTATGATCCATCCCGAAGTGCTGCGGGGATGTGGTATCGACCCCGATGAATACTCCGGTTTTGCCTTCGGCATGGGGGTGGAGCGCATTCCTATTCTCCGCTACGGGATCGACGATATCCGGCTGTTCTACAGCAATGACCTGCGGTTTTTAAAGCAGTTCTGAGAAAGGTGCTTGATGATAGTTCCTCTGAAATGGCTTAAAGATTACGTCGATATAGAGATATCCAATGAAGAGCTGGCCGGCAAGCTGACCCTGGCCGGGCTGGAGGTCTCTGCGATACAGGTCATCGGCGGTTCATGGGACCGGGTTGTAGTCGGCAAGATACTTGAGGTCAAACCCCATCCCAATGCCGACCGTTTGAGGCTGGCTACGGTTGATATGGGCAAAGGGCAGCAGACGGTGGTCTGCGGCGCGCCCAACCTGGTCGTCGGCGATAACATAGCCTTCGCCTTTGCGGGTGCCAGGCTGATTGACGGCCATACAGGTAAAACCGAGGAGCTCAAACCTGCCAAAATCCGCGGTGTGGAATCTTCGGGTATGATCTGTTCAGAGAAAGAACTGGGGATGTCTGAGAATCACGAGGGCATCCTGGTGCTACCCGCTGATTTTGAGATAGGCAAACCGCTCAAGGATTATCTCGGCGACGCCATATTTGATATAGATATCACGCCCAACCGGGCGGACTGCCTATCGGTGATGGGCATTGCGCGTGAGGTCGCCGCCCTTACCGGCAAGGCCTTCCGCATGCCGGACCTCAGCTATCCGGAATCGAATAAAGCGGTGGAATCGTTCGCCTCAGTGGAGATAAAGGCGCCGGACCTGTGTCCCAGGTACTGCGCGACGATCATAGAGGGCATTACCATCGGCCCGTCCCCACGCTGGATGCAGGACAGGCTGATGGCATGCGGGGCCCGCCCGATCAATAATATCGTTGATGTAACCAACTATGTAATGCTCGAATTCGGGCAGCCGCTGCACTCTTTTGACTACAAACAGGTCAGGGGAAATAGAATAATCGTGCGCCGCGCCGCCGATGGTGAGACCATGTATACCCTCGACGAACAGGAGCGCAAGTTCGACAGCAACATCTTGCTGATCGCCGATGCCGAGCGCTCTGTAGCGGTTGCCGGCATCATGGGCGGGCTCAGCTCCGAGGTCAGGGAATTCACGACCTCCATTTTGCTGGAATCCGCCAACTTTAACCAGGCCGTCATCCACCATGGCAGCCAGGAGCTTAAACTCGGCAGCGAGGCCTCTGCGAGGTTCGAGAAAGGCCTTAACCCCGGCCTTGCATTGATGGCTGTCCGGAGGGCTACGCAGTTGATAGCGCAGCTCGGAGGCGGCAAAGCGGCCAGGGGCATAATCGACGTATACCCGGGTAAAAAAGACGCGGGGTCGGTAGCGGTTAGCGAGCGCGACGTAAAGCGCCTGCTGGGGATAGATTTGAAGCTTGATAAGATCAAGGAATGCCTGGAATTGCTGGGCCTTCCTTGCAGGAAGGGCGATGCGGGTAACTTGCTGGTGGACGATCCCTGGTGGCGCAATGATATAAACTGCACGGCCGACCTGGTGGAAGAGATTGCCCGCATCACCGGCTATGATAATATACCTGAGACCATGTTGAGCGCTTCTTTGCCTTGCGGTGCAAGCGCCCCCATTGTCTCTTTCCGGCAGGAGCTGAAGGAGATATTGGCCGCAGCCGGGTTCCAGGAGATAATTACCTACCCGCTGACCAATCACGAAACCATGCAAAGGCTGTCGTTCGCCCCGGCCGCGGATGCTGCCGCGATGCTCAGGATAGCCAACCCCATGAGCCGTGAGCTGGAATACCTCCGGACCAGTTTGCGCATGGGCGTGCTTTCGGTGCTCTCCCGCAACCAGCGTAACCGTGAGAGTAATATACGCCTCTTCGAGGTTGCCAAGGTTTTTATCCCGCGCGCTGAAGACCTTCCCCGTGAAAACGAGATAATCTGCGGCCTGGTTGATACCGTTACGCCCGAGGTTTACTGGCAATCCAAGCCACGGCCGGTCGACTTCTATTTTGTTAAGGGTGTTGTCGAGGCGCTTCTGGCCCGCTTCAGCATAAAGGCCGACTACGTACTTGGTGATGACGCCACGCTCAACTCGGCTAAAAGCGCCGATATCCTGGTTGGCGCGGATAAGATCGGCGTAATCGGCGAGGTGCACCCTGCCGTGCTCAAGAATTTTGATATATCCGAATCCGCCTTCCTCTTCGAGCTTGATGTGGACAGGCTGGTTACACTTGCATCGAAGCCGCTCGTATATAAGGCGGTTTCCAGGTACCCCGCCATAACCCGCGATATCGCCGTGCTTTTGGACGCGGTGGTCACCTATCAAAAGATAGTTGATATCGTTAAGGCCTTCAGCCTGGTGTCTGACATACAACTATTCGACTTCTACGAAGGCAAACAGGTGCCCGCAGGCAAAAAGTCCCTGGCTTTCCGGCTCACCTACCAGGCCGCCGGCCACACCCTCAAAGACGAGGAAGTCGATAAGGTTCAGCAGCGCATCCTGGAACGGCTGGGAGAGGGTGGGGTGAGGGTATCATCCAAATCGTCATGGCGAGGAGCGCAGCGGCGCGGCAATCTGCAACTTACACGTCATTGCGAGGCACGAAAGGCCGCGGCAATCTATTTGAATAAATATATGCAAAAACACTTCTTAGAGCGATTCCTCTACCCGGAAAGCGTTGCCATCATCGGGGCCACGCCGAATAAATTCGCCGTGAATTACCACCTGGTAGAAAATCTGGTCAACCTTGGCTATAAAGGTAAAATCCACCCTGTCAATCCCAACCAGGATGAAGTCCTGGGCATTAAAACATTTAAAACCTTCAACGATATAGGCGAATATGTCGACGTTGTTGTCATCTCCATTGCCGCTCGCAACGTGCTTGAAATCATCAAAAATCTACCCGGCGATAAAATAGGCGGCGTTGTTCTCGTCACCGGGGGCTTCTCCGAGATAGGCGAAGAGGGTAAAAAAATCCAGGACGAGATAGCCAGGATGCTAAAAGAAAAGGGTATCAGGGCCATCGGTCCCAACGCCCTCAGCCCAATAAATAGCGCCAATAAATTCGCCATCAGCTTCTTCACCATGGCCGGGCTGCCCTCCGGCAGCGTTTCCTTCATCTTCCAGTCCGGCATGTACGAGCCCAGGTTCAACTGGATGCAGTTCGATTTCCATCTCGGCATTGCCAAACTGATCGATCTCGGCAACAAGATGGATATCAACGAGGTTGACGCCCTGGAGTACCTGTCTCAGGACCCTGAGACCAAAGTTATCTGCATTCACCTTGAATCCATTAAGGGCGGCGGCCCCAGGTTCTTTGACCTTCTCAAACAGACCACGCCCAGGAAACCGGTCATCGTCTTAAAAGGCGGCAGGACCGAAGCCGGCGCGAAGGCGGCCATGTCGCATACGGGGTCGCTGGTGCAGGGAAGCGACATTGTATTTGAGTCTGCCCTGAAACAGGCCGGGGCCATCAAAGCTGATACGCTGGATGATTTTCTCTACCTGGCCAAAGCCTTTTCCTACCTTCCTATTCCGAAGGGAAACCGCATAGCCATCGCCACCTTTCCCGGGGGCGAGGCCGTCCTGGCCACGGATACGGTCTATCAGAACGGCCTGGTCATGGCCAAGCCCGGCCAGTCCAGCTACGACAGGCTGCACAAGACTTTCCCTGCCTGGGAGATAGCCCTCAACCCCTACGACTTCGGCATTATCTATACGTTCAGCGCTTTCAATAACAACCACGGCGCTTTCATCGAGGCTATGGCAGATGATGAGAATGTTGATTGCATAGCCGTGCAACTGCCACCCCCGATCTTTCCTATCGATCCTGAAAGCTTCTGCACTCCATTCCTGGCCGCACGCCGGAACGGCAAGCCCCTGGCCGTCTG
>JAPLHK010000099.1 GCA_026389715.1 Chloroflexota bacterium | reverse complement strand
ACCGCCCCTCCAATGCCTATCAGTATCCCTATAATCCACCCGGGAATAACAGGTTTATCCGCGGGTCTCACTCCAAGCCATTTATTCAATGACTGGTAATAGATCGAATTATTGTCCGCTTTCAGCCCCTTCATATGTTGATCTATTCTTTCGATGAGGTAGGGTGTCAGGCTGGAATTCTTAGGTAAAGCGAAATAAAGTTGGGAAGGCTGGAAAATGATAGGGGTCTTCACTAATTTATAATCCGTTTCGTATTGATTACCAAAATCTTTGCTGGCAACTCCAGCATCAGCCTCTCCACTTTCCACCTGCTCAAAAACCCTGGTATAGCTATCCACTTCATCAAATGTGCAATTAACACTATACGCTTTGACCAGTTGTTTTATGCCTTCCGGCCCCTCCACATTAACACTGCCCTTTAATACCGCTATGTTTTTTCCTTCCAGGTCGGGGAAGGAGTATATGTTAGCTCCCGCCCTTGAATATACATTTGACCAGCTTATATAAACTACTTCATGTGAAAAACTGTATGTTCTATTTCTTTCCTCCGTATACGCCACGTCCGGCATCATGTCTATTTCATTGCTCGCCAGCCTTTGCAGGCATTCGGTCCATGTACCGTGAACATACTGTATTTCCCAGCCTTCCTTTAAAGCGATGTTTCCTATAATATCCGGCCAGAATCCTGAAGGGTTCCCCTTATCATCGGTAAAGATTTTTGGTTGATTCTCGTATATCCCGACTCTAACTATTTTCGAATCATCCACCGCAACTACTGCACTACCTATGGACATAAATAAAATAAGAACAAGAGAAATACCTATAAGGGACTTACATATATTTATTACCCGTGAAGCCGCTGGTTTCACTTTTATCCTCGCCCGCCTGCCTCGATCAGAAATTACCCGCAATACCACCGCCCCTTTTTAACCATTTAATACGCCCCTCCTGCTGTGTCCCGAACTTTACTGACTGCAGCAATTCAGGTTGAATTGATCTGCCGCCGCTATGTTAGTCATGCTACATTACGTTATACCTAACACTATAGTATACTCACATACATTTGCCGTCAATATTGTCTCTGGATTAATGCGAATAGCTGTGCACGGCCTGTTCCGTATGAAGACCTCTTCTTGACATTTAGCTTCACTGCCAACATAATACATTCCAATTCAAATGTATAAACCGCACATGATACCGGTTGAAGAGGCGCTGGACAAGATATTAAGCACCATCCACGTGCTCGAACCCGAGGTTAAGCCCATCCTGGACTGCCGGGGACAGGTGCTGGCCGCGGATGTTGCCGCCACATTCGATATTCCCCCACACGACAATTCGGCCATGGACGGCTTCGCCGTTCTCGCCGGCGATACTTCCCGCGCGAGCCAAAAGCAGCCCGTTTACCTGGATGTCATAGGCGAGGTAGCAGCCGGCTACCCCTCGTCCCTGACGCTCACCAGTGGCAAGGCGATACGCATCATGACCGGCGCGCCGCTGCCCGCAGGAGCGGACGCGGTGGTGCAGTTCGAGAACACAGATGAGACGGCAAGGAAAAAAGATAACAGGCCGCTGGATAAAATAGGCATTATTGAGCCTGCTGCACCGGGACTGAACATACGCCGCAAGGGGGAAGATATACAATCCGGGCAGGTGGTGCTCAAAAGAGGCTCCCCGCTTTACCCGGCAGATATCGGGGTATTGGCCTCTCTGGGCCAGGCGCAGGCCACGGTCATCCGCCGCCCGGTCATAGCGGTGCTCTCCACCGGTGACGAGCTCTGCCCCACCGGGCAACCGCTGGGCCCCGGCCAGATATACGATAGCAATACCTACACTATCGCCGCCAATATCGCCACCTGCGGCGGCATCGCACGGATAATCGGCATCGGCAGGGATACACTGGCCTCGCTGCAGGATAAAATCAATCGTGGCCTGGATGCGGACATGCTGATAACCTCGGGTGGGGTTTCCAGGGGTGACTACGATGTGGTCAAGGACGTTCTGGCCAAAATGGGCACGAGCGCATGAAGCCGGGCAAACCCTTAGCCTTCGGTACACTTAAAGCCGAGGGGGGTCGCGAGGTACCGCACCTGGGACTGCCGGGCAACCCGGTCAGCTCTATGACTACCTTCGAGCAATTCGCCAGGCCGGCGATCTTCAAAATGCTGGGCAAAACAGCTTGCACCAGGCCTGCAGTGCTGGCCACTATCGACCAGGATATTATCAATGACGACGGAAGGCGCGTATACGCGCGCGTTCGTATTAGCAGGACCGCCGATGGCTGGCAGGCTATACTGACCGGGCCGCAGGGCTCCGGCATATTGACCTCCATGTCGGCCGCCAACGGGCTGGCCATCGTGCCGGAGGATTTCCCGCTGGCCAGGGCGGGTGATAAGCTTACGGTACAGCTTCTGGATAACGCCGAGGGCATTCTATGAAAGGGAGCAGTATATGGTTCCGCTAATAGCTATCGTAGGTAAATCGGGCTCAGGCAAAACGGTGATAATGGAAAAGCTCATCGCCGAATTTAAAGCGCGCGGCTACCGCGTGGGGGCCATCAAGCATGCGCACCAGACCGTGGAGCTCGACGCGCCGGGTAAAGATAGCTGGCGATACTC
>JAPLHK010000108.1 GCA_026389715.1 Chloroflexota bacterium | reverse complement strand
TGGAGCGAGCACTGCGGCTACAAGCATTCCAGGGCGCTGTTAAAGATGTTCCCAGGTATGGGAAAGCACGTCCTGGTCAAGGCGGGCGAGGAGAACGCCGGCGTCATCGATATCGGCGACGGCCAGGTCATCGGCTTCAAAATGGAGTCGCATAACCACCCGTCCTACATCGAACCCTACCAGGGCGCAGCCACCGGAGTGGGCGGCATAGTCCGCGACATCTTCACCATGGGATTGCGCCCCATCGCTTTAATGAATTCCCTGCGCTTCGGCCCGCTTTCAGATCCGCACAACCGTTACCTGATGGGCGGCGTGGTGGGCGGCATCGCCGGCTACGGCAACTGCTTGGGCATCGCCGATGTGGGCGGCGAGATCTATTTCGACGATTGTTACAGCGGCAACCCGCTGGTCAACGCCTTCTGCCTGGGCATCGGCAAAATAGATGGACTGGTCAAAGCCTGCGCCTACGGCGAGGGCAACTTGGTCATGCTGGTCGGGGCCGACACCGGGCGCGACGGCATGCACGGCGCCTCCGGCCTGGCCTCGCGCACCTTCGAGGAGGAGCGCGAACTGCGCTCGGCCGTGCAGGTGGGCAACCCCTTTATGGAGAAGCTGCTCATCGAGGCCTGCCTCGAGCTGGCTAAAACGGACTGGATAGTGGGCATGCAGGATTGCGGCGCCGCAGGCTTGACCAGCGCTACGGTAGAAGCCGCCGACAAGGGCAAATCCGGCATGGATATCGAGGTACAGAAGGTCCCGCGCCGCGAGAAAGACATGACTCCCTACGAGGTCATGCTCTCTGAATCGCAGGAACGCATGATCGTCATCGCCAGGAAAGGTTGCGAGGGAAAAGTCAAAGCCCTCTTCGACCGCTGGGAACTGCATTCCGACATCATCGGCAGGGTAACCTCGGACGGCATGTTCACCATCCGCGATAACGGGCAGGTGGTAGCGCACGCGCCTGTGGAGATACTGAACACACCCCCTGTCTACCGCTTCCGTCCTAAAAAGCCGGCCTGGCTGGACGGATTGCAGAAATTAGATTTAAACAAGATAAAGGATACCGCGCCCAGGGATGCCGGCAGTACGCTTCTGAGATTGCTGGCCGCGCCCAATATCTGCAGCAAGCACAAGGTTTACCGGCAGTACGACCACCAGGTAGGGGATAACACCGTGGTGTTGCCGGGCAGCGATGCCGCCGTTTTGCGCATCCAGGAGACATCCAAGGCCATTTCGATGGTTACAGACGGCAACGGCCGCTACTGTTATGTTAATCCATTTATCGGCGGAGTCATCGCGGTAGCCGAGGCGGCGCGCAACACGGCCTGCAGCGGCGCCCACCCCATGGCCATTACCAATTGCTTAAATTTCGGCAACCCGGATAAAAACGACCCCTATTATCAACTGCGGGAATGCATCAAGGGCATGACCTACGCCTGCAAGAAGATGAAGATACCCGTCATCAGCGGCAACGTCAGCCTGTATAACGAAACGCGCGGCGTGGCCATCTTCCCCACGCCAGTGGTGGGCATGGTCGGCTTGATCAAGGACGTCAACCGCCATTGTTCCTCGGACTTCAAGAGGCAGGGAGATGTGGTAATGCTGCTGGGCGACCCCGGCGGCGACCCCGGCGGCGACGCCGGCATAGGCAGCAGTGAGTACCTTGAACTCATTCACGGCAAGGTCATGGGCAGCCAGGAGATAGATATGGCCGCCGAGAAGGACCTGCACGCCTGCCTGATCAAAGCGGCAGAGAAAGGCCTTTTGAGTTCAGCACACGACTGCTCGGACGGCGGACTGGCGGTGGCGCTGGCCGAGAGCTGCATACTCGGCAATACCGGTTTCAAGGGCGAAATTAATCTAAAAGGACGGTTAGACGCCGCGCTTTTCGGCGAGGCTCAGTCCCGTGCCGTTGTTTCCCTGAGCCCTGAGTCGGTCCGCAAACTGGAGGAACTGGCCCACAGGTGCAGGGTCCCGGTTACCAGGTTAGGCATAGTCCACGGCGGCCGCTTTGCCATCAAGGGCCTGATCGACCTGCCCGTGAGCGAGCTTAACAAGGCCTGGATGAACGGCCTGTAAGCCTGTATATTACATTCCGGAGTAATTTAATTGGCAGAATTATCTGAATTCAGGGGAGTACGCTACAACCCCGCCAAAGTGCAGTCCCTGCGGAACGTTATCTGCCCGCCGTATGACGTCATCTCGCCGCAGGAGCAACAGGCGCTTTACGATAGCGACGCGTACAATATGGTACGGCTCGAATATAGCCTCGAGCAGGAGGGCGATAACGAGCGCAACAACCGCTACACGCGCGCCGGCGATACCTTCAACCAGTGGCTGAAAGAAGGCGTGCTGATGCAGGACCAGGTACCCAACTACTACGTCCATGAGCACAACTTTGAAATTGGGGAGACCAGGAAAAGGCGGCTGGAGCTTTACGCCTGCGTCAGGCTGGAACCCTGGGAGAACCGGGTCATCTTCCCCCATGAGTTCACCATGGCAAAGGCCAAGGCCGACCGCCTCGACCTGATGAAATCCTGCTCGGCCGATTTCAGCCCCATCTTCGGGCTGTACGAGGACCCGGGCGGCAAGATAAACCAGCTCATCGTCAACCGCGTCAAATCGACCCCCACCTACAGCTTCCAGCACGGCGACAGCCACAGGTTCTGGCTGGTCAGCGAACCGGAGTTTGTGCAGAGGGTGAGCCACTTCCTCATCCCCAAACCCATTTATATCGCCGACGGGCACCACCGCTACGAGACGGCGCTGGCCTACCGCGAGTACCGGCGGGGGCTCGACCCCCACGGCAGCGGCAGCGAGGCCTACAATTACGTTATGATGGCTCTGGTCGCCTTCTCCGACCCGGGCATCGTCATACTGCCCATCCACCGGCTGGTGCGCGGCATCCCCGGGGAGACGCTGAAAACGTTTAAAGCCGGGTTGCACAACTATTTCGAGGTCATGGAAGTGCCGGCAGACAGGGTCTCCATGCCGGGAAACGCCGCAGGATCAATCAAGCTGTACGGACTTGAGCCGGGCAAGATATTCTGGCTCACTTTGCTGCCCAATATCAAAGTCAACGACTTTATCAAACAGAAGCGCTCGGAGGCCTATGGCAAATTGGATGTCAGCGTAGTGCAGCATATTATTTGCGAGAAGCTGCTGGGGCTGCCGGCTGGCGATACCGACAAATTAGCCTATACACCCAGCGGGGAATCGGCCTGCCGGCTGGTCGACGAAGGGCAGTTCCAGTTCACCGTGCTGCTCAACCCTTTACCGGCCAAAACCATCAAGACCATTGCCGACGCCAACGACCGCATGCCGCGCAAGTCCACTTTCTTCTATCCCAAACTGCCGTCAGGGTTGGTCATGTTCCGTACCGACGGGGAGATATAACCGGGTCACCCGAGTTAATCAATCATATACGTAGGGGCGTACCTTCAGGTGCGCCCGCCATCTTAACCTCGTCATTGCGAGCTAAGCGAAGCAATCCTTAGTCCCTGCGGGCGGGTTTGAAAACCCGCCCCTACGCCCGCTTGAACTCGTAGAATTCGCTGGCATAGGCCTGCCCCACGGCCTGCTCGAAGGCCGACCTCTTCGGGTCACGAACTGACAACAGCCTGTCAACAACTTTCCCCTCCAGCAACCCGAAGAAACGGCACTGTTTCTGCATCCTCAGAAGAGTATCCCGCGCACCCCCGTAAATAATGTAATCAAGGCTCTTAGAGCGTGGCTCCAGCAGCTCCCGTGCATGGCCCTCGATGCGGGTGAAGAAGTACTCCATCTGTTTTTCCCGGTGACGGGCAAAGCGGTTGGCCGACGACCCGCCTTTATGGTGCCGCGCGTGCACCAGTCCCGTCCCGGCCTTGCCCTCCAGCAGTTTTTCCCCCTCAAATATGCCGATAGCCCATTGCCCCAGCCTGATCAAGATCAGTCCCAGCTTCCAATCTTTCTCGAGTATGCTCCTGAGAGGGCCCGGTTCATAACCGCGGTACAGTACCGTTTCTGCAAGCGGGAAGGGAGGCCGGACAACACAACCCCCATCCATTAAGTAAAAGATTATCGAACCGGTAGGCGATTTAGCCGCTTTCTCAGCCAGCGCGTCCAGCATTTCCCCGCGGTCCAGTACTTGCGCCAGCAGCTTCTCTATCTCCGCTCTGCCTGTCAGCGGACGGATATAAAGGCTAAAAGCTACATTATCTTTGTACCGCAGCGACAGCCAGCGCAAAGCGCGGGCACGGGTCAGGTTAGATTGATTAACTACGGGCATGCCGACATTTTACACTTTATGGGTTGAAGACAGAAAACGTAGGCGCGCACCTGTAGGTGCGCCCGTCATCTTAGCCTCGTCATTGCGAGCGAAGCGAAGCAATCTTAAGGATTGCCGCGGGACTTCGTCCCTCGCAATGACCAGGGCTATCAGGTCAACACTGCGATGGTCACCCCGTCCCCGCCCTCCCCCTGGCCACCCGGCCTGAACGATTTGACCAATTTATGCACGGCCAGGCCCTCGCGCACCGCCGCGCGCACCGCGCCCGTCCCATAGCCATGTATGATGCGCACCTCGGGCAGGTGCGACATAAAGGCGTCATTGAGATAGCTGTCCAGGGCGGACTCCACCATCTCGGCGCGCTGCCCGCGCAGGTCGAGCTCCGGCGAGGCCGGCCTGATGGTTCTGGGCCTGGCCACCGCCCTTTCCGCCTCTGCAGCGGCGGGACCCGGCGTATCCAATTTCTCCACCCCGTCGATGCGCAGCGTCAGCTTCACGTCGCCCACCTGCGCTTCGAGCCTGCCCTGTCCGGCATCCACGGAAAGCACCGTGGCCACCGTATCCATATCGCGGAGGCGCACGCTATCGCCAACCGAGATAACCTCCGCTAAAGCTTCCGGCTCCTTTAAGGCAGCTAATCTCTCGCCGAGCAGCCGGTTACGCTCATCGGCCTCACCGCTAATCCTTTCCAGTGCCCTGCGCGCACGCTCCACCTTCTCCCGGTTGGCCTGCTTCTTAAGCTCGTTCTCAGCCTCGCGGATGGAGCGGTAAAGTCCCGCTATCTCCTTATTGATGTTATCCTGTATCTCGCGCAGCATGTCCCGCTCCCTGTCCCTGATGCGGGATATCTCGTTTTCAAGGTGCGCCGACAGTTCCGTGGCCCGGGCCTGTTCTTTCCCGATGAAAAGCTGGGCTTCCGCCAGCCTCTTGCGCTCAGCCGCCAGGTCAACCATCATAGCCTCGACCTCCTGCGAACCCCTGGACATGATGCTGCGGGCGTTGCTGACGATTTCCTCGGGCAGGCCGAAGCGGGCTGCGATATTGAGCGCGTTGCTGCCGCCCGGTATACCCACACTCAGATGGTAGGTCGGCATCAGCGTAACCGGGTCGAAATCCAACGAGGCGTTGCGCAGCCCCCTGTTGAGATGTGCGAAGGCCTTGAGTTCCGAGAAATGCGTTGTCACCACCACGGCCGTCCCCTTCCCCACAAAGTGCGTTAGAGTGGCCTGCGCCAGCGCGGCGCCCTCGCCCGGGTCGGTACTGATGCCCAGTTCATCCATCAGCACCAGGCTGTGCGGCGTGGACATCTTGATGATGCGGGCAAGATTGCTGATGTGGGCGCTGAAGGTGGACAGCGTCTGCTCAATACTTTGCTCATCTCCGATATCGGCGAAGACCTCATCATACACCGGCATGACTGTGCCATCCATACAGGGCACCGGCAGGCCGGACTGGGCCATCAGTACCAGCAGGCCTATGGTCTTGAGCGCCACCGTCTTGCCGCCGGCGTTGGGTCCGCTGATTAGCAAAACGGAGAAATCCCTGCCAAGTTCAACACTTAAAGGAACGGCTTCTCCCTTGAGAAGGGGATGCCTGGCGTTAAGCAGCCTTAAATAATGTCCGCCATCTCCGGAAACTATCTCCGGTTCGATGGCCTTTACCTTCTCCGCGTAGAGGGCCTTGGCCAGCGCCAGGTCCAGCCGCGCCAGTATCTCGATATTCAACCTGATATCTTCAGCCGCCGCGCCCACCAGGGCGCTGAGATCTGCTATAATGCGCTCGATCTCCTGCCTTTCCTCCACCTCGAGCTGGCGCAGTTCGTTGCCCGCCTCGATGGTCTCCATCGGCTCGATAAAAACCGTGGCGCCGGTATTGGAGACATCGTGCACTATGCCTTTGAGCTCCCGCTTGGCCTCCACCCTGACCGGCAGCACGTAGCGGCCATTGCGCTCCGTGACCAACTGCTCCTGCAGCGCATCCTGGCCGCGTTTGGACTTGACGATGGAGGCCAATTTTTCCTGCAGCTGTTTCCTGGTATCCCGCAGCCGCCACCTCACATCCGCCAGGTGCGGCGAGGCCGCGTCCAATACCTCGCCCGTGGCAGACAGGCATTTGCCTATCTCCGCCTCCGTCTGCGTCAGCACCGTGATGTCCTGAACGATGCCCCAAAGGGCAGGCAACTCGCCGGACAACTTATTTAGCCCGTTGCGCGCCAGGCGGTTGAGCACCCTGAGCAATATCAGGGGATCGAGTGAAACACCTTTCTCCGCCCGCGTGGCATCCTCCCGCACGTCGTAGGCCTCGCTGATATGGAAATCCGGCCGCATGGACAGCAACCGCCGTGCTTCAGCCGACTGCCTGAGCAGGAGTTTCACCCATTCTGCATCCGCGGTGGGCTGCAGGTTGAGCGCCAGCTCGCGCCCGGCCGGGAAAGAGGTGTGATTGGCCAGCCTTTCCCTTACGCGGGGAAATTCCAGCATCGCGATACTGTTGGTGTCCATGGGGATAATTATACTATGCTGAGGCGGGCGCACCTGAAGGTGCGCCCGCCGGGGTCTGATTTAAAGTTTGACCAATTTGACGCCGGTGATATCCGGCACCTCGAGAATCTTCTTGATGATGGCGGCGTCCGCGGCCTCGTCGATAGATAAGATCATCAGCGCTTCGCCCCTGGGCTGTATGCGCGCCACCTGCATGGCGCTGATATTGACATTGTTTTTGCCGGTAATGGTTCCGACCGCGCCGATCAGGCCGGGCTTATCGGTATGATAACAGAGCAGGAAATAGCCGCCGGTGGGGACGATGTCCAACCAGAACTGGTTTATCCTGACGATATGGGTCTCGTCGCGCAGCACCGTTCCGGCCACATCAATTGTAGCGCCGCTGGCAATTACCTCCAGGGATACCAGGCTGGCGTAGTTGGCAACCTCCGTCTCCTTCTGCTCGGAAATCTTGAGCCCGCGCTGCTGGGCGATAACGCCGGCATTGACCAGCGTGACGTGCTCCTCGCTGACCGTATCCAGCAGGCCGCTCAATATGGAGGCTTTGAGCGCCGAAGTATCATATTGCGCTATCTCGCCGGAGTACTTTATCTTCAATCCTTTAAGCTGTCCCGCCATGAGCTGTCCGGCCATCTTGCCGACAACATTGGCCACGTCCATGTAAGGTTTGAGTATCTCGAGCAACTCCGCTGGTATCTGGGGGACATTGACCGCGAAGCGTGCCGGCTTGCCGTTGAGGACATCGATTATCTGGTCAACCACGTCGATGCAGACGTTGGTCTGCGCCTCTTTGGTGGATGCGCCGAGGTGGGGCGTGACAATGACCTTATCATTTTTAAAGAGGATGCCGTCGGTGCAGGGTTCCACGGCGAAAACGTCGATAGCCGCGCCCGCCACCTTGCCCTCCTCGATGGCTTTAATCAGCGCCTCATCGTCAATCAGGCCTCCGCGCGCGCAGTTGACTAAGCGTACGCCCTTCTTCATAATGGCGAACTCCTTCGCGCCTATCATCCCCTTGGTTTGCGGCGTCAGAGGCAGGTGTAGCGTGATAAAATCCGACTCCTTGTAAAGCTGCTCCAGCGGCAGCAGCGTAATGCCCAGCGACTGGGCGTATTCCTGCGACGCGAAGGGGTCATAGCCGATCAGCCTCATTTCGAAGCCCTTGGCGCGGGCCGCCACACCGGAACCCACATTGCCCAGGCCGATGATGCCTAATGTCTTGTTGCGCAGTTCGACGCCGGTGTACTCCTTGCGGTTCCACTTGCCGGCTTTCAGTGTAGAATACGCCTGCGGGATATTGCGGGCTATGGCCAGCATCAGCGCCATGGTATGCTCAGCAGCGGCTACCGTGTTGCCGGTGGGAGCGTTGACCACCATGATGCCCTGCTGAGTGGCCGCGTTGATATCCACATTATCCAGGCCTACGCCCGCGCGCGCTATGATCTGCAGCTTCGTGCCGCACTTAATTATATCCGCCGTAACCTGAGTTTCGCTGCGCACGATAATAGCGTCGTAGTTGCCGATAATAGCCTTAAGCTCATCCGGTTTCAAGCCGAGCTTAACATCCACCTCGGTCTTGGCCTTCAGGCTCTCCATCCCCTCGGGCGCCAGCGGGTCAGCGACAAGAACTTTCATTTAAAACCACCTCGTATAAGAAAAATTCCAAATTCCAAAAACCAAATCTCAAACAAGCTCCAAATTCTAATTAATACGTTTTTACTTTTCTTTTTACTATTGCTTGGATCTTGGAATTTGGAGCTTGGACTTTATTTCTTGGCCTTCACCAGCGCCTTATCCATGGCCGCGAGCACCTCGTCCATATCCTTCTCGGTGACGAAGCCGAGGTGGCCGATGCGGAAGACCTTGCCCTTCATGCCGCCCTGGCCACCGGCGATGACCACCTTGTATTCGTCCCGCAGCGTGCCGGTGAACTTGGACACTTCCATATCCGCCGGGGCTTTCACCGCCGTTACCGTATTAGACGCGTATTTCTCGTCTGACACGAGCAGTTCCAGGCCTTTGGACTTGACCCATTTCCTGGCCTTATCCGCGACCCGCGCATGGCGGGCGAAGATATTCTGCAGGCCCTCCTTAAGCATCATCCCCAGGGCGACGTCCAGGCCGAAGTACACCGAAACTGCCGGGGTCCACGGGGTCTGGCCGTCGGGGATGAACTTTTTGGCGCGGGTGTAGTCGAAGTAGAAGCGCGGCATCTTAGCCTGCGCCTGCGCCTTCCAGCCCTGCTCACTGATGCTGACGAAGGCCAGGCCGGGCGGTACCATCCAGCCTTTCTGTGAACCGGAGACTACTACGTCTAAGTTCCAGGCATCCACCTGCACATCGATTGAGCTCATGCTGCTGACGGCGTCCACCAGGATCAGCTTGCCGGCGTCTTTCACCACTTTGGCAATTTCCTTGAGGGGATTGGTGGTGCCAGTTGAGGTCTCGTTGTGTGTAACCAAAACGGCTTTGACGCCGGGGTTTTCATTCAGCGCTTTTTTGACATCATCGGGGTTGACGGCCTGTCCCCATTCATATTTAAGTGGGATTACCTCAGCGCCGTAGACCTTTGCGCACTCGGCGAAGCGGTCGCCGAAGATGCCGATGGAGATACCCAGGACCCTGTCGCCGGGCGACAGTATATTTACCACAGCAGATTCCAGCCCGCCGGTACCCGAGGTGGTGAGGATCAGCAGATCGTTCTTGGTCTGAAAACATTGCTGTAGTTTTGGAGTAATCCGGTTTTGTATCTCGGCGAACTCCTTGCCGCGATGGTTGATCATCTGGCGGCCAATAGCTTTCAGCACCTCGTCCGGGCAGGGGGTGGGGCCGGGAATTCTCAACTGCATGTTAAAGCCTCCCTAAAGATTAGTTTGTAAATTATAGATTATTTGGGCTGCAATGGGAATTCAGATATGCGCATATTTTCGCGGACATATTCGCAATGACAGATCATTTCTTTATAATCTTAATAAAGCGCCGCTTCCCCACCTTGATGATACTGCCGCCGGCCACCTTGTCTATGCCAATATCCCCGGTGATTGCCTTGCCGTCTATCTCCACCGCGTTCTGCTGCATCAGCCGGCGGGCCTCCGTCCGGCTTTTGGCCAGTCCGGCACGCACCAGTTCCGCCGACAGGGCGGCATCAGAACCGGCGGGCACGTCAAGCGTGGCTATCTCCTCCGGCACTTCTTTGTTCTGAACGGTGCGTGCGAATTCCCCGGCGGCTTCTTCGGCATCCCTGGCGCTCCAGAAGTCCGTGACCAGCTCCTGCGCCAGCCGCTTCTTCACAGCCATCGGGTTCAGCCTGCCGTCAGCCATGCCGTCGGAGAAATGCGCGATCTCCCCGTCCGGCACGTCGGTAAGCAGCTCCAGGTAGGGGATGATCATACCGTCGTTGATGGACATGGTCTTGCCGTACATCTGTGAGGGCGGGTCGGTGACGCCGATATAGTTGCCCAGGCTCTTGCTCATCTTCTGCACGCCGTCCGTGCCGATGAGCAGCGGCATCAAGAAAACCTGCTGGGGGCGCAGCCCGGCCATCTCCTGCAGTTGCCTGCCGACCATGCAGTTGAAGACCTGGTCGGTGCCGCCGAATTCGACATCCGCCTCGATCATCACCGAGTCGTAGCCCTGCATCAGCGGGTAGAGGAACTCCGTGATGGCGATGGGGTGGCCCTCGGCGTAGCGGCGGGCGAAATCCTCGCGTGCCAGGAACTGCGCCACCGTGAATTTGGAGGTCAGCCTGATGATATCGTCCAGGCCGAAGACACCCTTATCGAACCAGGCGCTCTGGTAGCGCACCTCGGTCTTATCCTTGTCTACTATCTTGAAAAACTGCTCCATGTAGGTCTGGGCGTTGAATTTCACCTGCTCGGCGCTGAGCATGGGCCGGGTCAGCGAGCGCCCGGTGGGGTCGCCGATGCGCGCCGTCCAGTCCCCCACGATGAGCACCACCTGGTGTCCCAGCTGCTGGAACTGGCGCAGCTTGCGCAGTCCCACCACATGGCCCATGTGGATATCGGTAAAGCTGGGGTCGAAGCCCTGCTTGAGCCGCAGCGGCCTGCCGGACTGCAGCATCTTCACCAGCTCCTCCTCGTTGATGATCTGGGTTACGCCTCTTTTTAAGAGCTTTTTCAGGTCAGCATCGGTCAGTTTTTTCATCTTTATATTCCGTATTCCTTAATGTGAAAGGATGTCCCACTCTTTCGCCTGTATACGGCGGCCCAGGATATGCCCGGCTTCATTCAGCAGCATGCGCAACTGCGGCACCGAATATTCCGCATTAGAGGGGATAGTCAGCCGATGCTGTCGAAAGGCCATGAATTGGTGTCTTGCTCCGGAGAATGGACCGCTGAACCCTATTTTTTTCAGGCGGCTTATAAATTCCTGACGTTTACACCGCCTTAACCGGTTCACCAGCGGGCTCCCTGTTAAGGTCGATGTTACCGATCACCGGTAGAGTGTGGCCAAGTTTCAGTCCAACCAGTATCCAGTCCTCCAGTGTAGAACGCAGTTCGTTTTCACATTTTGAAAGGTTCGTGCCAAACGCTATTACGCCGGGACATGGAGGGATACGTCCGGAGTAAGTGCCATCTTTCAACTTGTCATACACTGCTTTTTCAAGCGCCCGCCTGACGAAATCCGTAAGAATATATTGTGTTGACATATATTGCCCCCGTAGCTGTAAATGTTCTCTCTGATTATATCATTATCGCAGATTCAGTGCCATGAGATTGCCGCGTCGCTACGCTCCTCGCAATGACACCTGTCAAAGGCCTCGCAATGGCGATTTATTCAAAACATCTCTGGCTTTAACCACATCTTTTGCCATTTGTTCTTTCAACTGCCCGGGAGCCGCGCGACGAGCTCAATGGTCAGCTTGCGCCGGTAAAGGTCTCCGCTGAAATCAAAGATGAAAGTTTCGATCAGACGCTTGAGTCCGTCGAAGGTCGGGCGCACGCCGATATTGGTAACCGAGGGGAGGACACTGCCACCGATATGCGCCAGGGTAGCGTAGATACCGTCCTTAGGCATGGCCTGCTCCGGCTGCACCTTGAGGTTGGCGGTGGGGAAGCCCAGCGTACGGCCGCGTTGATCGCCGAGCACGACCCGGCCATCCAGGCTGAAATAGCGCCCGAGCATATCATTTACCTTATTTATATGGCCTTCCGCCAGCAACTGCCGGATAGCGCTGCTGCTTATGACCTCGCCTCCGAGCCTGGCCGGTTTAACCACCTCCACGCGGAAACCCAGTTCCGCGCCGAGCTCTTGCAGGTATTCCGGGCTGCCCTGCCTGCCCCTGCCCAGGGCAAAATCCGGCCCCAGTACCAGGCCGCACATATTCAAATTCTTTTTAAGCAGCAGGACGAAGTCCCGCGCCGTCAGGCCTGCTACCCCGCGGGTAAAGGTGACGGGCGCCACCACGTCCATGCCGGCGGCCCTGAGCAGCCTGACCCTTTCCTGCAGCGTGGTTATCCACGGGATCATGTCCCTGCGGCCCAGTACCTTCTCCGGGTGGGTCTTGAAGGTTACCACACCGGCTAAGCAACCCTTCTCACGGGCACGCTCGGCCAGGTGCCCCAGCAGGCTCAGGTGCCCGCAGTGCACGCCGTCAAAGACCCCGATGGTCAGCAGTGTGGGGCGGGAGGGGGTATGTTTAGACAGTTCCTGTTCTATATTCATTTTTCCGGTGGACGATATTTTAACACTAACCACGAGAACAGGCATAATATCATCAGCGACAGGATAAGATGGTATAATAAATCCGTGGCTATACAGCGCAAGATAAAGATCACGAGCCTTGAAGATATTAAAAAGGTCATAGGCCTGTATCTTGGCGAACCGGACCGTCACTGCATTATTTTACGGAGGTGGCGCGTATATGTTTAAAGGCCTTTTGCTTAAATTGCATCTCCTTATGGCTTGCCTGCCGGCAGCTCTCCTAGTATGCATGTCGTTGTTTGGCTGGCTCATTCAACCTGCCGGCGCAGATACAGGACCATCTTCCTGCGGCATATCCCCCACCACTTTGCCTGCCGGCACGGTCGGAAGCCCCTACTCAGCAACACTTCAGGCGGGCGGCGGTACACTGCCCTACACGTGGTCTATCATAAGCGGCGCGCTACCTGCGGGCCTGACACTGAACAGCGGCACCGGTGTCATATCCGGCATACCGCTGGCTGCCCAGACTTACAGCTTTACGGTCCGTGCGGACGACAGCGCTTCACACTATTGCACAATTTCGATTTCCATCCAGGTAAACTCCAATACAGCGGCAGAAAACCTGACTTCAATTCAGACATTGATGATAAGTAAGGCGGATACCCTCCTGCTTTCCGCCGGCGTACTTCCCGTGGCCAAAGAGCTGGCCAGCTCAGACGGGCGTGTAAAGCTCGGCCTTGCCGCCGGCACCACAATCAACATGCAGGGACAGTCGCAGCTTGGGGCTGCCGCGGAATCGAACCCGCCCGCCGCCACGGATAACTCCACACTGGTGCGCGCTTACAGCTTCATCCCCGCCGGGGCCACTTTCTCACCGCCCGCCACGATGACGCTAAGGTACGAGGCGGCCTCCCTTCTCGCGGGCGCCAGTGAGTCCGGCCTGTACCTGTCATATTGGAACGGTTCAGCCTGGCAACAGCTATCTTCGACAGTGAACACCACTCTCAAGGAGGTCTCGGCGCCGGTCGCGCATTTCACCACGTTCGCCATCCGCTGCCCTGCCCTTTCCACAAGCGCAGCTACTACAACCCCGTCAACCGCTGCCTCGGCGAACATCACCATATCAACCGATATACTTGGCACAACCACATCTTTCGTCACCATCAGCGGCGTACTAACTTCTGCGGCCACTCTCAGCAGCGCCGGCGGCAAGCTCAGCATCAGCCTGGCGGACAATACCACCGTCAGCCTTCCCACCGGCGGCCGGCAGATTACCGTGATACAGATTGCTTCCCCACCGGCCGCACCCAGCGGGGCAAAACTGCTGGAAGCCTACGCTTTCACACCCGACAACGCTACTTTCACGCCGGCTGCCGTGATAACAGTCAAATACGCTGCCGACGGCCTGCCCAGCGACGTGCATGAAGCCGACCTTTATCTCGCCGTATCAGAAAATTCAACCTGGACCCTGCTTGCGTCTACCGTAAATACACAGGCTAAAACCGTCAGCGCGCAGCTAAGCCATTTCTCCATTTACGCATTGCTGGGCAAGGTCACCACGGCGCCTGCCACACCAATTGCGCCCCCTGCTCCTGCCATATCAGCCTTCAGCACCTCCGACCTGACGGTTTCACCGGAAACCGCTGCGCCAGGCCAGCAAGTCAGCGTATCGGTGCGCATTGTCAACGGGGGCACAGGCGAGGCAACCAAGACGGTCATCCTGAAGATAGATGACCAGGCCCAGGAACAAAAGGACATAAAATTAGCCGCCGGCAAGTCCCAGGTGGTCAGTTTCAACTTGAGCAAGTCGGAACCCGGCAAATATACAGTCAGCGTGGACGGGCAGAGCACGAGCTTCACGGTTAAAGAATCCGCCGCCAGAGCGTCCGACGGCATGTCCGTTGCCATCCTGGCAGTTATCATCGCCGGCGGCCTGCTGGTTATCGGGCTGGTCGTAGTGCGCATACTGCGGCAGACGTCGTGAGTATATTGATTGATCACCCTGTGCTATAATACCCGCTACAAAAGCTTGTAAAGGGGGGATTGAAAGATGAAAGTCAAGGACATCATGACCTGGAACGTCATCACGGCATCCAGCGACACGCCGATCATGGAAGCGCGCAAGATAATGGAGACCCACAAGGTGCGCCGCCTGCCGGTTGTCGATAAGGGCAAGCTGGTCGGAGTGGTCACGCTGGACCGCATCATCGGCGTCGGCCCATCCCCCGCCACCAGCCTGAGCGTCTGGGAGATGAACTACATATTAGCCAAGATGAAGGTCAAGGAGGTCATGCAGAAAGAGGTGGTCACCATCGACCCCGAGGCCTCCATCGAGCAGGCGCTGGCCCACGGCTTCAATATGAAGGTCGGCATCATGCCGGTCATGGAGGGAAACAGGGTGGTGGGCGTGCTGACAACCACCGATTTCATGATCAAAGTGCTCAACCAGGCGCTGGGCATCGGCAAGCCCGGCACCAGGCTGAATATCGAGAAATGCAACCAGGCCCAGAGCATCGGGGAGCTCATGGAGATAGTCGCCAAGCATAACCTGAAGATACTCTCAGCCCACACCATGCCCCCCGCCGAGGAAACGCCGGCCGGTTTCTCCCTGCACGTGGAAAGCGAGGACGTCAAATCCCTGATCAAGGATATCGAGGCCAAAGGCTATAAGGTCAGCGTAGTGTCAAGGTAAGGATTTTATTACGTAAGTCAATAGGATTGCTTCGTCGCAGGCTCCCCGCAATGACATCTTCATTTAACAGCATATAGACATAGCGGTGTTTATATGTTGCACTTATTGTGGAGGCGACAACCAATGGGGACTTCTTTAAAACGCACGACGATATTTCTGACCGAAGACCAGCTTGAGAAACTGCGCCAACTGGCTTTTATCCGGCGGACATCCATGTCAAGCCTGATACGTGACGCTGCTATGGAAGTAATAGAGGATGAAGAGGATATCAGGGAGGGATTGCGGGCTTTAGCAGACTCCAGCGGCACGGTCAGTTGGAAGGAGTATAGAAATAAGCGCAAAGCGTAAGAGTGTGGGATTTGAGTTACAAGGAAATTATTGTTGTCCGCGTTGCCAGGCGCAGTGAGGATACTTATAAAGGGCTGTGACAGGTGAGAGGTCCACAATGGAATAAAATATGGACATGCTCTATCTATATATCCTTTTTATTATAGCCTCCTACTTCCTGGGCGCCATGCCCTTCATGATACTCATCGGGCGCGTCAGGGGGGTTGACCTCTCGAAGGCGCCCGACCTGCACCACGCGCTGTGGTACGATGTCGGCCGCGGCTGGGGCATACTGGGCTTTACGCTCGACGTGCTCAAAGGCGTGCTGCCGGTGCTGGCCGGCTTCCTGGCCGGCTTCCCGCTCGGCATTAATGCCCTGGGCGGACTGGCCGCGCTGTGCGGACAGATGTGGCCGGTCTTCCGCAAGTTCGACGGTGAACGCGGCAACACGGTCAGCGTGGGCATCACCTTCACGCTCAGCTTAGCTTACGGCGCCCTGCCCATGTTCCTCATCGCCCTGGGCTTCGCGCTGGCCGGATTCGCGGCGCGCACCGCGCTGAGGTGGAAGAGCAGCGGCAGCAACCTCAACGAGCGCCTCAGGCTGGGCGGCTCACCCAGCCTGGTTTTCCCGCTGGGTGTTATCATCGGATTTGCCTCCTTCCCGGTTTCGTCAGCCCTTTTGGGCCAGCCGCCGGAGATGACGCTGCGGCTTGGCGGCGTCGTTTTGCTCATCCTCGCCCGCCGGCTGACCGCCGTCCTGCGCGCCGACCTGCGCGGCAGCAGCCACCCGCTGGCCGTGATAATCAACCGGTTGCTCTTTGACAGGAGCGAGATCTGAATTATTCACTATCAATGAGATTGCCGCGGCCGCTTCGGCGGCCTCGCAATGACAACACAAAAACGTCATTGCGAGGAACGCAGTGACGAAGCAATCTCATTGCCTGGCGTAATGCTGTGAGATTGCTTCGCTGCCTGCCACGCCTTCGGCTCGCAGCTTCGGCTCACCGCAATGACGAATAGGGGGGCGAAAGCAAATTTTAACGAATCGGTTTGGAATTTGAGCATTGGAATTTGGAATTTTACGCTTAACGTGCCTTTGTTGTATGATGGTTACAAAGGTACCGAAGGGAAAGGCTATTGACAGAAAGCGCACATAAGATAAGGGTCATCATAGCGGACCAGCAGCCGCTCTTCCGCAAGGGGATTCATTTCTTCCTCAGCGAGGCGCCGGACATTGTGATCTGCGCCGAGGCCAGCAGCGAGGCCGAACTGGTAGCCGCAGCGGTCAGAGAGATCCCGGACGTGGTGCTGCTGGATATCAGCTTGGCCAGCGAGGGCATGGACCTGGCCCGCATGGTCAAGCAGCACGTGCCGACGGCGGCGGTCATTGTTATCGCTCCCGCACCCAACGACGAGGGCCTCTTCATGGCCATCAAGGCGCGCGCCGCGGGCTATGTCAGCCGTAATATAGCATCCGAAGAACTGATCACAATCATCCGCCGGGCCGCCCGCGGTGAATACCCGCTTAACGACACCTTCCTCTCACAGCCCAAGGTGGCGGCGCAGGTGCTGGAACAGTTCCGCGACTTCTCCTGGGGCAAGGGCGTGGAGACCTTCGTTTCACCCCTCACACCACGCGAGACCGAGATACTCAATTACATGGCCAAGGGCGCCGGCATGCTGGATATCAGCGAGCAGACCATTAAAAATCATGTCACCTCCATCCTGCGCAAGCTCGACGCCAACGCTCGCACGCAGGCGGTCATCACCGCGGTCAAAAGGGGAATCATTACCATTAATTGAATACGGGGCGGGGTGTTAACGCCATCATTGCGAACGAAGCATCATATCATTGCGAACCTTTTGATTATATGTCATTGCGAGCGCAGCGAAGCAATCTCGTGGTTAAGTGACATAGTGCTAAGGGATTGCTTCGTCGCCTGCGGGCTCCTCGCAATGACTCTAAACAATATCAAAATCCAAATTTACAAAAACGTAGGGACGGGCCTTCAGGCCTGTCCGTCAGAGCGGGCGCAGCTAAAGCAACGCCCCTACGGCTTTGAATATAGGGCTTGATTATTGTTTGGATTTTGGAATTTGGTTTTTGGAATTTCTTCTGTAGTTCATCTGTTCTATTTCCACTACAACATTATGTCTTCTCCGTATCTGTGTCCTTGACAACGGGGCGGGAATGGACTATAAATTCTGTGTGAAGATATTCATATATCTGTGTGGTTTTTTTGCGCTTTTTCTGGCGCCGTTAGCGGCGCTTGCTCCTTTGCCCGTTGAGGGCCAGGGCTGCGCCGGCGGCAAGTGCGGCATCACTACGACGCTGACACCCAATTCCGGCCCGACCGGCACCGCGGTGACGATACTTATCGAGAGCGGCACCTACCCGCTGGACGGCAACTACGAGATCTGGTTCAGCAAGTCGCCCACCATGCAGGGCAACAGCGACCCGACCGCCATCAAGTTAGCCACGGGCTGGAACGAGCGGCTCAAGCAGTCGATGAGCCTCAGCCTGAGCGTGCCGCCGGCCTGCGCCGGCACCAACTACTTCCACTACATCAAGGCTGGCCGCGCCACGCAGATGATTAATTTCTCCTTCACGGTCACGCCCGGCCTGGTCTGCAAGGAGGACAAGGTCAAGCCCCGCTCAACCGCCGACCTGACGGGCACAGGGTTCTCGCCCTCCGATACGATACTGTTCTACGTGGACGGTGACCCGCTCGACCTGCCGGTGCAGTCCGATGCCATCGGCTCGTTCACAGCAGCGCTGCCCGTGCCCGACCTGATGGCCGGCACGCACGTGATCAAAGCCACCGGCAAGAAGTTGTACAACCAGGAGGCCACGTTGCGGATCAAGGTAGTGCCCTACATTGTTATCGAGCCTGCCATACCGCTGGTGGGCAAAACGGCCACGGTCAGCGGCTACGGATTCGCCCCCAGCAGCGAGGTATCCATCAAATACGACCAGGCGGTAGTGACATCTTCGCCATCCAGCGACAAGACCGGCCGCTTCGTATATAACTTCACCGTGCCCGAGACCACCGCCGGCACGCATACGCTGGTTGCCACAGACAAGTCCGGCAACGTCGCGCAATGGGAGCTGCCGGTGGAAAACAACCCGCCCAGCACACCCGCGGTTATCTCACCCACCACCGACCGCTTCGGCGTCTTCGGCGGCCAACCCGTGACCTTCACCTGGATGGCAGCCAAGGACGACAGCGGCATTGTTTTGTATACCGTGGAGGTAGCCGACAACCTCAACTTCTTCCCGCTGATGGCCGGCATGCGGCGCAGCGGCCTGACCGAGCCCACCGTGACCATGAATATCGAGCCGGGCACCTACTACTGGCGGGTGCAGGCGGTGGACCCCTCCGGCAATAAGAGCAAGTGGGCGCTCTCGCCCTATGCCTTCCAGGTCGGGCTGATCAGCCTGTGGGCCATCGCCGGCGTGAGCCTCGTCCTGATCATCATCTTCATCTTCCTGCTGAGGGCGTTCATACAGAGGATACGGGGATACTACTACTAAGCTAAATTCCAAATTCCAATAATCAAATTCCAAACAAATTCCAATTTTTGAAATTTTAAATATTTATTTATTGTTTGGATTTTGGAATTTGTATTTTGGGTTTTACCGAAGGTTCTTGACACGGTATGTTATACTAATAACCAAGGCAAGGTATATCCTTGTCTGTTGTGCATTGGGAATTTTATCTTAAAGGAGGTGATGTGCAATCAAATAAGCCGCGGCGGCCTGTAAGCGCCGGCGTGGCAATTGATTAGTTGCGCCCTGGTCCCGGGGCATAAGGCCTGATACGAGGGGGATAGCCGAAGCCAGGCCGGCTCTTAAAATGCCTGCAGGGTGACCTGTGCCGCAAAGGCAGGGGTTACCTGGAAAAACCGTCCCGCAACAGGTCGAAAATTTTGCGGGGAGGTTCCCGGAAGGATAGGCCCGGGGCCGTAAAAAGGCCTTGAGAGGGTTTACCGGGTTTAAAAAAATCAGGAGGAATTAATGAAAACAAGGTTTCCAAGCATACTTGGAGTTTTCGCAGCTATATTGATGGTTGCCTCTTTCGTGGTCCCGATGCACCTTACCGCTCCCGCAGCGGTATCTGCAGACCCGGGCATCATGAAGTGGGACACCGTCTCCACCCCGATGTCGGTATCGGGCAAGAACGACATCTTGAACGAGAAAGATTGGACCGGCTCTGGTTTCAATAGCGGCCGTGGCAGTAGCATCCAGGCCATGGCCAACGGCAATGACGGCATGACCATCGTCTTCCTTGACGACACCTTCATTGATCAAATCAGTGCTGGTGTAGTTGCCGCCGTTGCTCCGTCTACCAGCACAGTCAGCAACGGCTTAGCAGCGCCCAATGCAGTATGGACTGCTATTGCTGCCGCCACCCCCCCCGGTGCATACGGCACCGGCCTTTACTACAGCAGCAACTCGGGCATCTCCGCCACCGTCACCCGCTACCTGGCGCTGGTACGCTCCCCCAATTTCCCGGGCGGCGCCAACCTCTACCAGGTGGCCATCGCCCCGGATGACGCCAAGGTTTGGGCTGTCACATCCGACAGGGGTTCAACAGTTGCCGCCCCCACAACCAAGGATACTGCAGGCCCGACCCTCATCTGGTACACAACCGATGCGGGACAGAACTGGGACCTGGCCTTTGACGGCTTCGCGGGCGGCCTGGTCGCGAATAACGAAACCATCCGCTGCATCGACATCTCCGCCGACTACGGCGGCAAGCGCGACATAGGCTTCGGCACTGCTGCCACCAATGGCGGCCACTTTTACATCAGGTCATCCAGCGGCTTCACCACCTGGCAGCAGCAGGATACGGCCACCGCGCCTATCACCGGCCTCAAGGACTTCGTCGCCCTCAAATTCTCACCGACCTATAGCGGCGACTCCTCGGTAGCCCTGGTTTACACCACCGACGGCGCGGCGAACCTAACAGTGCCCGGCAAAGGCACCTTTTTCAATGTGGCCTTCCGCGACCTGGCGCTCAACACCTCCGGGAATTACGCCTATATGGACCCGGGCATCAAGGTGTGGAATTCCACCTCTACGCTTGCAGGAGGTTCCCCACCCCTCTCAGCGCTCAACAACGCATCCCTGCAGCTCCCGTCCGACTTCTCAGGGCAGTCCGCATCCCTGCGCAGGGCTTATATCAGCCTTGACGCAAATGCTGGCTACACCACCACCAAGACATACCAGGACGGCATCTACCGCATTGACGACACCACCGTCTACGTGCTGATGGACACCACTCAAAACTCCGACAAGTCCATCTACACCATCGCCTATTTCGGCACCTACGCCTCGGGCAAGCTTCTGGCAGGCGAACGCTTTGGCTACCCCTGCCTGGCAACCGTGCCAACCTGGTTCACGGACTCGCCGACCACCTGCCCGATCCCATGCTGGTACCCGGCGCTTAAACCCACCACCGGCGCAGCCAACATGACCTGTACAGCCACCACTGGCAAGGCCGGCACCGGCGCAGCCCTCGTCGCCTGGAACGCCGACGGCTCCCTGGGCTACGCAGCTACCGGCAGGGTTGCCACCAGTAATATGGGCGGCCAATACACTTGGTTCACCCCCTGGATCGCAACCCCGGTAGGCAACGACGAATCGGCCTTCGCCCTCTCCCGCAACAACGGCGAGACCTGGAACCAGATCGTACTTATCAACACCACCATCGACTGGTTCAACGACGTGGCCGTGGCGCCCGACTGCACCACCATCTACTTAGCCTCGGCCAACCATACCAACGGCACCACCAACTGCAACTCGTTTGACAGTGTATGGCGCTCTACGATCAACCCCAACGTCGCCGCCCCGTTGCCCGCGGTACCGCCGCTGGGCGTCTATTGGGAGCGCGTTTACACCCGCGTGACCGCCGCCAACTGCGGCCTGCCACAGACTGACCTGCCCATACTACGCGTCGTCCCCTCCTGCACAGACAAGAAAGACGGCGAAATAGTGGGCTGGGCAGCACAGGGCGCTGCTGTCTCGGGCAACCTTAACGGCGTAATGGCCTGGTCGCCCGACTACGGCGATTACTGGGCAACCATTACCCCGCGCTTCGCGGTACAGGACTTCGCTTTCGAATCCAGCACCTCCCTGTACACCGTGAATGGCTCAGGTATGGTCCAGAGGATGCCATACACAGGCACATCCTGGTCCACCAACCTGCCCACCTACCAGAGCAACGTCGAAACGGCGCACACCATCGTCGCCATCCCTGACGGCAAAGTACTGGTAGGCTCAGGCTATCTTTCATCCTACCCGGTATCTTACTCCGCCGACAAGGGCGTGACCTTCGATACCGGCAGCCAGTCCCTCCAAAACCACGGCCAGATGCACGTCTTCTTTGACGTCGACTTCAAGAACAACAACTTCATTTACGCCGGCGATGATGGCTGGTCCGCAGGCAGCGCCCCCGCTGCCGGCGTCGTCTTCCCCGGCAGCGTTTACCGCAACACCGTCCCCGGCATCCAGAGATGGACCGATAACGACATGATGGGTGCCGCCAACGGCAACGGCTACATCTTCGCCTCGGCTGCACCGGCTCTTGCCTGGCCGGCGGGCGACAATCCCCCGCATATCGTCGGTCAATACGGCGTGGTACAGGCCTGGACGGGCGACCCGCAGCCGGCCCTGTACTCCGCTCATGCCCCCGTTTATACATCAGTACCACCAACAGCAACAGTGGTTGCTGTACCAGCAACAATAACAAGTTCTACTGTTACCTCTATTACAGGAAGTGTCGGTGGAAGCGCCAGCCTGGCCAACAATGTAACGCAGTTGACCTCAGTCACGACCGCACCCGCCGGGACTACTACTGTTATGGTATCCCCCTTAAACAGCGCGGTCTGCCGCACGCTCAAACCGCGCGACGGCATGCCCAAACCCGGTATCGCGTGGGACTGCCTGGACATCTTCGCGCCCATCACCACCACCGGCGTCAAGTTCACACTTGAGCCTACCTCGCTCAAATACTGTGGCTGCTGCACGCTCGACACCAACACCACCCTCTACGCCATCGATAACCGGGCCGGCGGCAGTATGTACAACTACCAGGCCTGTCCCTATTCCGCATACTATGGGACTGGATACTATGCGCCGACCCTCGGCTATGCTCCGTGCGCCAATCTCGGCATGCTCTGGGCCTACACCGACTGCTTAGCCAAGAAGGGCCCCGTCCTGAAGAGCCCAGCTGACCAGTTCCTGATCGGCGCTGACCCCGTATCCGGCCGCAACCAGCAGATCGACCTGTCCTGGGAACAACTGTGTCTGACCACGGTTTACCAGCTACAGGTTGCCAAGGATGCTGCCTTCACTCTCAGGATCAACCCGGCGGTCAACACCGACAAATCCATCACGGCTGTGGTCGGATCACTCCTGCTGACCATGGACGCCACCAACATGACTTCACCGGCTGCCTGGATAGCCCCGGGCGCGCTGCCTGAAGCCGGCGCCATCTACTATTGGAGGATCCGCTCCGCACAATCAGCCACCAAACAGATCGCTGCCAGCCCGTGGTCCGCGGTCCGCAGCTTCACCGTAAAGGCAGGGTTCATCGTCAACACCCCGTACTACGGCGTACAGCTTCTGGCCCCCAACAACGGCTGCATCGGCTGCAAGGTAAAGCCCGCTTCCTTCTCATGGAGCCCCTGGAAAGAGGCCACCAAGTACCAGTTCGACCTCGCCAAGGATCCTGAGTTCAAGACGCTGGTCGTAACCGCCACCACCACCACCACCGGCTACGAATACAGCGGCACGCTGGACTACAGCACCAATTACTTCTGGCGCGTAAAGGCCCTTGAAGTCAATGGCCAGAACATCCCGAGTGATTGGTCCGCCACCTTCAGCATGCAGACCGAGCCCGCACCGGCGCCACCGGCAGCTCCGCCCGCGGAACCGGCAACCCCGATCTGGGTCTGGGTCATCATCGCCATCGGCGCCATCCTCGTGATCGTCACCCTCATCCTCATCTTCAAAACCCGCAGGGTGTAATCACCACTTCATAGGCACTCGATAGCACGGGAGGGGCGGCGCAAGCCGCCCCTCCTTTCTTTTACATGTCATCTCGAGGCCTTTTGTTTTAGACTGTCATTGCGAGGAGCGCAGCGACGAAGCAATCTTTCGACTTACCTAAGGCAATGGGATTGCCGCGCCCTTCGGGCTCGCAATGACGAGATTAAATAGGGCTTGCAATGACACGGAGTAAAAATGACGATCCCTGTTTGCCATCCCGAATTGTTGCCGTTATACTTACGGCAATAATCACGTTTTCCCAAGGAGATTTAACCATGTCCAGCTTAAAATCTATTATATTTGCCTGCATGGCAGGTATGCTCGGCGCAGTCCTCCTGCTATCTTTTTCGTGCAGCGGCGCCCCGGTCAATAAGCCTTCAGGGCTGCCGGAGCTGATCGCCTTCGCGTCCGACCGCGATAAGCCCGGGCATATCTACACTATTAATCCTGATGGCACAGATAT
>JAPLHK010000048.1 GCA_026389715.1 Chloroflexota bacterium | reverse complement strand
TTCCCAGCGCTTTTAATATTTTGTCCGGGGTAATTGGAATGTCATCTATCCTTACACCAATTGCGTTATAAATGGCATTGGCAATCGCGCGAGGCCCGCAGGTCACCACCCCTTCTCCAATTCCACAGGCTCCATATTCTCCGGCCCCCTTCCACACCTCAAAAAGCACCGGCTCCACCTTCGGCATGTCTGCTATTGTCGGAATCTTGTATTCTACCCAGTTGAAATCCAGCGGCACGCCTGTTTTCTCATCGTAGACTATTTCCTCAAATAGTGACTCACCGACAGTCATACATTGGCCTCCGCACTGCTGCGCTTCAGCCCCAGAGGCAAACATGACCGTACCACAATCATTAAGGATGATCATCCTGAGCACTTTCGTTTGCCCGGTAGCAATATCCACTTCGACCTCGGCAAACGTAGCTTGATATGGCACGCCCGTTTTCCTGGCATGAGGCCTGCTGCTGGCCATGGCTACCATCGGCACAAGGTCCCCCTTTTGCAAGAGTCTTTTAACTGTAATCGATTTTTTCACCTGTCCCTTCAAGCGTACTAGTCCGCCCTCGAATACAATTTGATCCGGACCAACCTTAAAGTGCTTTGCTGCCAGCTTCAGGACCTCTCCCCTGATTTTAGCTGCAGCTTCCAATAGCACTTCTGACTGCAGATAAGAAACGGCGCTATCGGTCTGTACGGTATCTTTGAGGCCGCTGTCCGTGTCCACAATCGACGCCCACCGGATATCCACAGGCTTTACACCTAGAAAATTCAAAGCTTCTGCGCAGCCCAGTACGTTGCAGGTATTGGAACCGGGTCCGCATTCCACTGTAGGGGCAAGCAGCACCACTGTGCCATCAGGATTGAGTTTGATTCCCACCTGGATTGTACCGCGCCGCTGCTCCTGCCAGGCGGCATGCCAACCCGGATGAAAAGAGAATCCAATTCCCCGTTTCTTTGAACCATCATAGGTATGCCCTTTGCCCGGCTTATGCCGCTTATCCCAACCAATCCTCCTGGCGCCTTCATGCAAAACAGCTTCCAGGCTCTTATCCGGTAACTTCTCCCATTTGTGCCCAAAATTCTTTAAGGCTAACTCTATAGGATCGATGCCGAGTTTCTCAGCCAGTGCGTCAACTGCCAAACCAAGTATCAGGTTGAACTGGTTATTGCCTACACCTCTCATCATGCAACCGGGAATTTTGTTGGTATAGACTGCGTAAGATTCCATTTTTACATTGGGTATATGTGCAAATGAGACCTCCACAATCTCCTGCGGAACAAACTTTGTGGCAAAACATGTGTGGTCAGCATAGGCACCTGCGTTCCCGATGGACGGACCCCATCTTGCAAGTATATATTATGGGTTGACGCGTATTGTGGAAACTTTCTCGCCGCGTATGTTTGAACTTCACGGGACTCCCCGTCCGCTTCGCCAGCAAGGCAGTGTAAATAAAGAAAGGATCTTCTCCGGTATCTCCCCTCCCAAATTGACCACCGACAAACGGGCTGATCACTCTTACTTTGTTCTGCGGGATCTCCAGCATTTCACTGAGAAACATTCGAGTTTGATCAGCTTCGTATGAATTCGACCATACAGTAAGCTGGTCGTCTTTCCATGAAGCCAGGCAACACCAATTGTCCAGGGAGCACTGTGTGGCATTATGGTAAATTGCCTTAACTTCGATGTTTATATCTGCTTCAGTGAACCCTCTTTCCACATCTCCTATATTCACAAAGACATCTGCGCCACCGATCGGTTCAGCCGGTAAAATATTGCTTTGTGAAAGATCAGGATGTATTACCGGTGCTCCCGGCTGCATAGACTCTATAGGATCAAGCACAAAGGGCAATACTTCCCATTCGACTTTGATTAATCTTAATGCTTCTTCGCCGATGCGTTCACTTTTGGCTGCTACTACGGCACCTACTTCGTCACCCACCCAGTATGCATGGCTGCCAAGTATCCTCCTGTCTCGCAACTTCTTCCACATCATGCGTTCATAACTTACCGTATCTACTCCATCCGTCCAACCGGCATTCATCGGTTTTAACGAGACTATTTCAGGGTCCTTATAGGTCAATATGGCCTCAACGCCTGGCAGCTTCTCAGCTTTGCTAATGTCAATATTTTTGATGACTGCATGCGGATAAGGGCTGTGGAGCGCTTTGGCATAAAGTATGTTTGGCAGACGGCACTTTAATGTGATGTCATCTATAAACTCTGCCCGGCCGCTGGCTTTCTCCCAGCCATCAATCCGGGGACGATAAGTCCCTAAGTATTTACGGTTTACACGGCGTTTAAATTGATTGCTCATTGATTACCCTCTTGCGTGGATATTTTTTCGACGGCATGCTCAACCGCCTTCTCGATTGCAGCGTAACAACCGCAGCGGCAGATATTGCCTGAAAGGGCATCTTTTATTTCTTGCCTTATCGGGGTCGGGTTTTCATTAAGGAAAGCTTTAACTGTCATGACAAATCCCGGTGTACAGTAACCGCATTGCATAGCAGTGCCGTAGCCTGGTTCACTCTGTTCGGCGAAGGCTGCTATAACAGGGTCATCCTTGGGTAAACCCTCAATGGTTAAAATAGCTTGGCCATCGGCCTCTATCGCCAGAGTCATACAGGAGAGAATAGCTTCTCCGTTCATTATTACTGTACAGGCCCCGCAGGCGCCATCATCGCAGGCTAGCTTCAGCCCACTGAGTCCCAGTTTTTCACGCAGTAAATAGGCTAACGTATCAGCCTCTTCAATATCGTGACCAAGGTAAAATGTGTGCCATATACCGTTGACCTTAAGCCTTATTACATGATCTTCGATAGACACATGAGCTTTATTATTGGGCTGTTGGAGATTCATATCACACCTCGTATACTATTGATTCTATAATTGGCCTTCTAAGCAGCGGGCTGTGGGTTCGAATCCCCCCGGGGACGCCATCCAAGCTGCAGCGCAGTTGTTTATTTTACAGCCAATGCAGCGCGATGTCGGAGTCAATCCACCACGCATCCTATAGAACGTCTTCTTTTGGTAAACGTCCCCTACTCGTATATCTTATCTATGACTGCCATGTACTTCTCATCGATGACGCGCCTCTTGACTTTCAAGGTGTATGTCAGTTCGCCTGCCTCAGCCGTTAACTCATGGGTCATCAGCACGAAACTCTTGATCTTCTCGAAGCTGTCCAGACGGCTGTTGACCTTATCCACCTCAGCCTGGTAAAGCCTGATGATCTGCGGATTTTTCACTATCTCACCGGGAACAGAATATTCAATGCCGGCGCCCAGGCAATATTGCTTGAGCTGCAGAAAATCGGGCACGATGAGGGCCGAGACAAACCGGCGCCTTTCGGCGATTATAACCGCCTGTTCGATAAAGCGGCTGATGCACAACAACGTCTCAAGGCGCTGCGGCGAGATGTTCTTGCCTCCCGATGTCACAAGTATGTCCTTTTTGCGATCTGTCATCACCAGGTATCCCTGCCCATCGATGTAACCCATATCACCGGTATGCAACCAACCCCCTGCCAGCGTTTCTGCGCTGTCTTCGGGCCGGGCTGTAATAGCCCTTCATAACAAGGTCACCGCTCACCAGTATCTCTCCGTCTTCGGCTATGCTGATTTTCACGCCGGGCAAAGGCTGGCCAAGCGTACCCGGCTTGAAATCAGTGCGCGTATTGAGCGTGACCGTGCAGGTGGCCTCGGTCAGTCCATAGCCATGCATAATGGGTATGCCGATGGCCCGGAAAAATATGTCAATCTCCTCCTGAAGGTGCGCGCCGCCCGATGCGAAAAGCTTCATTTTACTGCCGAACAGCTTGCGGATTTTGACAAAGACCAGCGCATCGGCCAGGGCGTAATTCAGTTTCAACCAGGGGTTGACCGGCTTTTTCGCCGCATTCCTGGTGACCACGGCGCTGCCCGCAGTCACCGCCCAGTGGAAAAGCTTTTTCTGCAGTCCGGGGCCGCTGTTTATACGGTCAAATATTCCGCTGTAGATCTTCTCGAACATCCTGGGCACACCGCACATGGCGGTCGGCCTGACAAGCTGGATATCCTCGAGGACGCTCTCCAGGCTCCCGGCATATGCTATGGTCCCGCCGATAACTATATTCATATAGTGGACCACCACCCTGTCCAGCACATGGCTGGTCGGTAAAAAGGAAAGGCCAACATCGCCTTTACCCATGGATACGGCGGTCAGGTCTGACCTGACATTGGCCAGTAGATTCTTGTGGCTGAGCATGACGCCCTTGGGCTCCCCCGTCGTTCCTGATGTGTAGACCAGCGTGGCTATATCGTCAGACGAGATCTCCCCGATCCTACTTTCCAACTCAGCCACTTCAGCTTTACCGGCATCCCCCGCCAGCAGGGAACTCACAGTCAGCGCCGCCGTATCGCTACCCGGCACTGTCTCTCCCGCGAATATAACATTTTTCAGGTCAGGGAGCCTGTCTTTTATAGAGTTTATTGTTGCCAGTTGGGACTCATCACCCACCATGATCAGGCTGGTCTTTGAATCCCTGAGTATAAATTCGACCTGCAAGGCGTTGCTTTTGAAGTATATGGGTACGACCACAGCTCTTAGGGAGAGAGCGGCCAGGTCCATGTATGCCCACTCAGGGCAGTTGTAACTGTATATGGCTATCCGGTCACCCTCTTTGAGGCCAAGGTTTAGCAGCGCGCAGGCCAGCTTACGGACATTACGTCCATAATCCTCCCACTTTATGTCAATATAATGGCCATCCTTTTTACGCCTGAGCGCAGTTTGCCCTTTGTTACTTTCAGCCTGCCCCATGAACAGGGTCGCGATATTCTCCGTCATTGGCCTTCTCCTCTGCACTAATAAGAAAACTTCAGCTTATTTTATCTATGATGCCGGCGTGGTAAAGCGCCAGGTCACGCAGCCCGGGTATTCTTTCCGCGTAGTCAGCAAGTATCATCATTTTCTGTGCATATGGCGAGCCCGCGCCGTGCAGCCCCATGGTCAGCAGGTCGGCGGACAAAGGACCCAGGGACATGCATTCTATCAACCGCACCAGCCGCATGCGGTGCTCGGTCGGCACCTGCGCGGCGCCGCGCAGATATTTCTCAATGTATTTGCCGATCACCTCGTTGCGCAGATCCGCTTCGCCGGGCATGGTGGCCACCAGACCGCCGCAGATATCCTGGGTAATGCGCAGCATCTGAAAGGGCAGTGTGGTAGCGTTATACTTGGCCACCCCGCCCAGCACGTAATCGGGGAAATAGATGCCCGAAGCAGTTGGTTTGCCTTTGAGCATGGCGGATAGCCCCAGGCCGTAAAGGGTCTGGCAGCAGATAATAAGGTCGGCTATCTTGTCCCAGATTATCTTGTCATGCGCAACCCCATTGGCCTCGGCCATGGCCACCACCAGCCCTATAGCGACATCGCCCACACCTCCGCCTGCCAGCCCATAGGATGCGCGGTGACCGATGGCGAAACGGTTCACCAGCGGCCAGGTGTACTCGTTTTCACCACAGATGTACACCTGCTCCCAGGGGATGAAGACATCATCAAAAATCATGAGCGTTTCGCAACCGCCGAAGCGGCTGTTGCCCACGTCCATGGATCCCCCGGATTCCAACTTGCGCGTGTCGGAGGGCTGGCGCCCGTAAATATGATAAAGGCCCGGGGCGTCTACAGGAACCGAAAAGCAGATGGCATAATCCTTTTCAGACTCATTCATGCCTCGGGTGGGCATTACCAGGTGCTCGTGGCAATTAACCGCGCCGGTCTGGTGGGCCTTGGCGCCCCTGACCACGACTCCGGACGGTTTTCTCTCCACTATATGCAGGTACATGTCGGGATCGGCCTGTTGCGAAGGCCTTTTCTCCCTGTCGCCCTTGACGTCGGTCATGGCGCCGCTGATGGCCAGATCGTTTTCCTGGACCCGTTTGAGCCACCGAGTGAAGCGTTCAAGATACGGCGTTTTGTATTTCTGGTCCACTTCGTGTGCAATGCTGTAAACGGCGTTGATGGCGTCATATCCGGTTGAGCGGGGACACCCTACCGCCGTCCTGTAGCCCACCGTCCGCTCCATTTCGCCGCGGGACAGCATGTCATCGACGCTCTCACTAAGGGCGTTGTACCGGTTGACCGGCCCATTGCACAGCTTCGAAGACGGGGCCGCAAAGGCCTTCATATCCTTGATATTTGCGATCTCATAGCTCTCGGCTATGGCGTTCACAGCCGGCCGGTTCATGGGGTGGTCGACTATGTCGTCAACCTTCTGCCCAAGGATATAGGAATTCCTTTTAATTTCTCTCAGGCTGTCGGTATACTGCTTGCCGGTTTTAACTGCCATTTAGCGAAAACCTCCTTATTGTTGTCTTCATTGTGGTGCTGCGGGGACGCCGTCAAAGCAACAGGCCGGTGAAATCGCGGATGCTGTCCATTTTCTCAATGTGGCAGGCAGCATTATAAATCTCGTCGCGCTGCTTGTTGCCCAGGATGTGCCGGGTGCAGATCTCCAGCTTCTCCCTGATGTCGATGGGGTTCTTGTAAGAACCCTTCATGGCATCGGTAAATTTGCTGTATTCGGTACCGTTCTTAAGCCTGATCTTCACACCACCGCTGTTGATTCCTTCCTGCATCTCCTTAACATCCAGGGATGGGTCAACCGCGAAGTGTATCCGGTCGAAGAATTCGTGGAGCTTTTTATCGGTGATTCTCTCTTTGGTGAACTGTGCCGGCGTTAATTCGCCGTCCACGATGGCCACGGCTAACGGATAGATGGAATTGAAGAAAAGCGGCACGCAGGTCAGGTAATCGGTATCGGCAATACGGTCGATCAGCTCGATCAGTTCATCCTTTGGCTTATTCAGCAGCAGGGTGACCGTGGGGCTCTGCACATCGATGCTGGAGATATCCCGCCAATCGACCTTGTGCTCACGCATGATATCAAGCGCGGAATCGATCAGCGCGTCCAGCCACCCGCAGCACGGGTAAAGCTTGGGTGAATGAGTATCGGTCCGCCAGTCACTGCCTAGGTCACGCACCATTTCTTCCAGGTCGTAGCGTTCAAAGATGGCGGAGGAGAAGCCGTCCGGGTGCTCGATTATCTTCCTGAAACCCTTGAAACCTGCCTTTGCCAGGCAGGCGCCGGTGATCCCGGCGTGCACCGGCGCGCCGGTGATAAGTCCCTTGGTGGGAGAGAACCAGCCGGCAAAGCACTGCGTCATGGGCGGGAAACAGGATATGCCCAGGGCGTCCATCATCTGTTCACTGTTCAAACCCAATAGTTTACCGGCCACAACGGCGGCATCGATCTGGTGGTTCGGGCATGATTTGGTGAAAAGGTGGCTTTTTATATAGGCATGCCCGGTCCTGCCGCAGATCTCGTTGCCAGCCACCAGAGCGGTCAGGAACTCCTTACCGGTGGCGTTCACCGCCTCGCCCACAGCCAGGGCATTGGGAACGGTCGAAGCGCCGGTATGCTGCGATCTCAGGTAATCCTCCCACTCGAGGGTCTGGGCAACAATGGAATTCACCAGGCCAGCGTTACGCATGCTTGTCTTCATATTTGCC
>JAPLHK010000111.1:9656-15579 GCA_026389715.1 Chloroflexota bacterium | reverse complement strand
TACGAGATTACATCCGCATCAGCGTAGGGCGCCCGGAGGATACGGCCCGAGTGATTGCCGCCCTCAGGGATATGTGATACCCTTGGCCTTGAATTCATAGAATAAAGAGGTAGCAAATGGCCGAACGCAAAGCGAGCGTAACCCGCCGTACCAGGGAAACTTCGATTAAGGTCGAGGTCAATATCGACGGCAGCAGCAAATACGATATAACCACCGGCATCCTTTTCTTCGACCACATGCTCTGCCAGCTTGCGCAGCACGGCATCTTCGACCTCAAGATATCCGCCAACGGGCCCGACCAGCATCACGTGGTGGAAGATGTGGCCATCTCGCTGGGGCGGGCCTTCAACCAGGCGTTAGGAGACAAGCAGGGCATCGTCCGCATGGCGCATGCCGTCGTGCCCATGGACGAAGCCGTGGCTCTGGTGGCGCTGGACATCTCCGGCCGCGGAAATGCCATCATCGAGACATCTATCAAGGAAGCCATGATATCCGAGATGCACTCCGACCTGGTGCACCACTTCTTCGTCTCCTTCGCCCAGGAGGCACGCATCAATATCCATGCATGGGTACTGAGCGGCAAAAACGACCATCACAAGGCCGAAGCGCTCTTCAAAGCGCTGGCGCGCGCCCTGGATATGGCCACACGCCTCGACCCACGCATCTCCGGCAGCGTCCCCAGCACCAAGGACAGCATCGATTAACTATTGATAAGCCGCTGATCGATAGAGCAAATCCTGAAATAATACCGTTATAGGAGGCGAAATATGGCAAAGGTAGTTGTGCTCGGTGGCTGCGGGACAGTTGGCAGCATCGCTGTTAAAACACTGGCACACAACAGCGAGTTTTCCGAGATTGTGATCGGCGATTATAACATTGATAGGGCCAGGCTTCTGGAAAAAGAAATCAATTCGAAGAAGGTTAAGTCTGTAAAATTCGATGCTTTCGATAAAAAGAGCATCCTGCATGCCATCAAGGGGGCCGATGTCGTCCTGAACTGCGTGGGCCCCTTTTACAGCACCGTTAAAAATATACTGATAACCGTGGCGGGGGCGGGCATCAACTACGTGGATGTATGCGACGACGTCGATGTCACCATCGAACTGCTCGAAATGGACGGGGAGATCAAATCAAAGGGGATAACTGCCCTGATCGGAATGGGCAACTCGCCCGGCATAACGAACATTATGGGCAAACTCGCTCATGACAGCCTGCTTGACGAGACTGACTCGGTCGACATATTCCACGCCCACGGGGGCGAAAAGGTCGAGGGGGCCGGGGTTATCGGCCACCGGTTCCACTGCATGTCGATCGACATACCGATGTTCCTGGATGGCAAGTTGGAATACGTGAAATACTTTGAGAAGGAAGGGATAGCGCTCAGGGAAACGTTCGAATTCCCTATACTGGGCAAGGTGCCGCTCTATCCATATCCCCACCCCGAGCAGATCACCATGCCCAAATATTTAAAGCTGAAAAGGGTCACTAACAAGGGTTCTGTTATCCCCAACGAATATTATAACCTGACACGCGACATGTGCATGCTCGGCCTGGGGTCAAGGGAGCCTGTCAAGGTAAATGGCCATGATGTAGTGCCTTACGACTTCGCCGTTGCCTACATATTGAGGGAAAGGGAGCGGATCTTAAAGGAAACCAAATTCGGAGAGCAACGGGGCTGCGCATCAGTCGTGGTCAAGGGTAAAAAGGATGGGAAATACAAAGAGTTCAGGTTCCATATGGCATCCATAAGCCAGGCGCTGGGAGAGGGCACGGGGATACCTGCCGCTATGGGCGCCATCCTGATGAACAGGGGCAAGGTGTACGGCAAAGGGGTCATGCCGCCGGAGGCCTGCGTGAACCCCAATGAGCTCCTGGCCCTGCTGCCCGAGGTGATGACGCTCGACAAACAGAAGGAGGGTGGCAAATCCTTTGGCGGATTTATCGTGGAGGCAGTTGACGAGAAGGGCAATATCTCGAAGTTTGATATCTAATTATGAACCTTGAGAATGACGGGTATATCCTGGCGTTTGACCACGGCACTTCCGGGTTCAAGACCGCGATCGTCACCCTCCATGGCCGGATAATCGACCACCAGTTCGAGCCAACTACGCTGATCGATATCCCCGGAGGCGGTTCGGAGCAAGATCCGGATGACTGGTGGAGGGCGCTTTTAATATCCTCGAAAAAACTCCTGGCCAGGCAAAGCTCAATAGCCGGGCAAATCGAAGCGGTTTGCGTATCCAGCACGTTTTCAACTACCGTGCCGGTTGACGGGGACGGCCAACACCTCATGAATGCTATGACCTGGATGGATTCAAGGGGCGCGCAATACATCAGGAAGGTGATGTCGGGGTTCCCGCCCGTCGAGGGATATGGGCTGGGCAATGTATTGAAGTGGATCTCCATCACAGGTGGTGGTCCCTCACTTTCAGGTAAAGACGATATAGCCCACGTACTTTACGTTAAAAACAAGCTGCCGCGCATCTACGGAAAAACCTATAAATTCCTGGGCAGCAAGGACTACCTCAACCTCCGCCTCACAGGCGAGTTTGCCGCAACCTTTGACTCGATCATGCTCTTCTGGGTCACAGATACCAGGGATATAAACAATATCAGGTACTGCGACAGCCTGATAAAAAAATTCGGCGCGGACAGGGATAAACTGCCTGACCTGATCAAATCGACAGACTGTATCGGCAGGATAAAACCGGGTATTGCCGCGGAATTGGGATTGAAAAACAGCGTGAAAGTGATCGCGGGGTCACCGGACCACCAATCGGCCCTGGTGGGGTCCGGCGCGGTTAGGGACTTCGAGGGGCACCTCTACGTCGGCACATCCTCATGGATCGAGTGTATAACGCCTTTCAAAAAGACTGATATGTTTCACAACATCGCGACCCTGCCCACGGCCATACCGGGCAAGTACCAGTGCATCAATGAGCAGGATATCGCCGGCGGTGCCCTCTCATACCTGCTAAAAAATATCATCTATTATGAAAACAGGCTGCGCAAAGGCAGCCCGCCCGAAGACTCTTACAGGAAAATGGACGAGATAGCGGCGTCAGTGCCTGCCGGCTCAGGCCGGCTGATCGTAGCCCCGTGGTTCAACGGCGAGAGGAGCCCGGTTGACAGCAAGACGCTGCGCGGCGGGCTTTTCAACGTCTCACTGACTACCAATACAGACCATATAGTCAGGGCGTTTTTTGAGGGTGTTGCTTACAACACCGCCTGGAACCTTAAATACGTTGAAAAATTCACAGGCAGGAGCATGCGGGATATCAGCATCATCGGCGGCGGGGCCCACTCCGATGTGTGGTGCCAGATCTTTGCTGATGTGCTCGACCGCAACATAAAAAAGGTCATGCAGCCGATACACGCCAATGCACGGGGCGCTGCTTTCATCGCCTCCTGCGGCCTGGGGCATATCAGCTTCGACGATATCCCGCAGCTGATTGAATATGACCGGGTATTTAACCCTGATCCTGCCAACCGGGGTATTTATGCGGAGCTCATGCGTGAATTCCTGAATATCTATAAAAACAACCGGAAGATGTACGACAGGCTGAACAGGGATACGTAATTAATCAGAGCAAAAGCGGGATTGACATCCCGTTCCTGTACGCATAGAATACCAGCAATATTTATTTAGGGAGGTATGGCATGGCAGTATTCGGAACAATCGAATGGGTAACGGCATTCATGGAAGCAATTAATGCCAGCAAAGCATACGAGGACGCGGCCAAGACCTGGGAAGGCGATTTCTATTTCATTACCGAGGTGGGCGGCGCGGTCAAAGAGCAGGGTTACCAGTACGTTGACCTCTGGCACGGCAAATGCCGCAAGGTGGATGTCGTCACCGAGGCGACCAAGGATAAATACAAGCCTGAATTCGTTTTACAGGCTTCAATAGCTACGTGGAGGAAGGTAGCCGAGAAGAAGGTGGACCCCATCCAGGCCATCGTCACACGCCAGCTTAAACTCACCGGCAATATGGGCAAGGTCATGCGCGCGGTGAAGGCGGCGCAGGAGCTGGTCAACTGCGTGACGCAGGTCAAGACCGAGTATCCCGAATAATTCACGCAGCGCATTATATACAAATTTTTCGGTATTTTTACTGAGTAGGAGTTGTTATGCAGTTTTTTGGAGTTCCTTTTACCGTTTTTGGAGACGAGTCACTGCAATACCTGAACACCATCCTGGGCAAACGCGCATTCATTGTCACTGATAAAAATATCACCAAACTCGGCCTGGCCGACCTGGTTATTACCGAACTCAAAAAGGCCAATATAGAATGCAAGATATTCGACGGGGTGGAACCTGACCCTTCCATCGAGACGGTGGTCAAGGCCGCTGGCATCGCTAAAGATTTTAAGCCGGACTGGGTCATCGGGCTGGGCGGGGGTTCAAGCATGGATACTGCCAAGTCAGCGCTGGTCTGTTATGTTGCTGGCATCGGTCCCCTTGATATGTCACCCTCCGAGTTCTACAACCTCAGGTCCAAAGCGAAATTGATGTGTATACCCACGACCAGCGGCACCGGATCTGAGGCCACCTGGGCAATTGTTCTGACTGACGTGGCAGGACAGCGCAAGGTATCGCTGGGCTCCTATGAGACAATGCCCGACGTTGCAATCCTCGACCCGCTCATGGTGATGAGCATGCCGCCCCAGATAACAGGAGATACAGGCATTGACGCCCTCTGCCACGCCATCGAGGGCTACACGGCCACCTGGCGAACCAAGTTCACTGACGGTCCGGGACTGGCAGCCATCAGGCTTGTCTTCCAGAACCTGAAAAAGGCCTACGATAATGGCAAGGACGAGGATGCCCGTAAAGAAATGATGTATGCCGCTCACCAGGCTGGCTCCTGCTTCAGTAATGGTATGCCCGGGCTTGGCCACAGTACAGGGCATGCGCTAGGCGGAATCTTCCACACCCCGCATGGACGGGCAGTTGGTCTGTTCCTGCCCTACACTATGGAATACCTTATCAATGGCTCGGAAGAGGCGGTGGGACTCTTTGCCGAGATAGCACGCTTCTGCAAGATCGGTGCAGGCGACGACAAGAAATGCGCCCTCGCCCTGGTCGATGCGGTACGTAAGCTGGCCAAGAGCGTAGGCCAGCCACTCTCCGTTAAAGAAACGGGTATAAAGCGGGAAGACTATATGAAGTCCATGCCGGACTTGCTGGACCGCTCGGTGAACGAAATGATGACCAGCACCGTCACCCGCGTACCCGAGAGCGAGGACCTGGAGAAGATGTTCACCTATGCATACGATGGCAAATCAGTTGACTTTTAAAACGTACAATTAAGAAAAAAGGGCAATGTAGGGGCGGGCCTTCAGGCCCGCCCGAATGGAATAAAACAGATAAGGAGAGGCCACCATGAACGGGTATGTGGGCAAGATACTGATAGTTGACCTCAGCAAGAAGGAGCTAAAAGACGAGCCGCTGAATGAGCAGTACGCGCGCGATTTCATCGGCGCCGGGGGTATCGCCTGCCGCTACCTGGTCGATCTGACCGATGAGAAGACCGACCCGCTGGGAGCGGGTAACCCGCTCATCTTCATGGCCGGCCTGCTCACCGGCACCGGCGGGCCCAGCTTCAGCCGCTGGGTAGTCGCCGCGCGCTCACCCTATACCACTTTCTACGGTGATTCCAACTGTGGGGCCCACTTCGGCTCGGAACTGCGCTTCTCCGGCTATGACGGCATCATCGTCAAGGGCAAGTCGGACAAGCCGGTTTACCTCTACATCAAGGATGGCAAGCCGGAGCTGAAAGACGCAGGCGAGCTCTGGGGCAAGAACACCTACGAAACGATCGAGGCCATCCGCAAAGAGTACGACGACCAGCGCACCCGCGTGGCCTGCATCGGCCAGGCCGGTGAAAACCTGGGCCTGATGGCCAATATCATGACCGAGG
>JAPLHK010000111.1:0-9582 GCA_026389715.1 Chloroflexota bacterium | reverse complement strand
CGGTCGGGCGGGGATGGGCTGCGTGATGGGCTCCAAGAAGCTTAAGGCCATCGCGGTCAGGGGCAAGGCCAAAATACCCATGGCCGAGCCTGATAAATTCCGCGAGTTCGCCCGCGGCGCCATGGAAGAGGTCAAGACCGGCTTTATAACCCAGATGTTTCACGATACCGGCACCAGCGGCTGGATAGATGGCGCCATCGATTACGGCGATATGCCTACCAAGTACTACACCATCGCCTCCATGCCGGAGGCGACCAATATCAGCGGCGTCACGCAGGCCGAGAAATACCAGGTCGGCAATACCGCCTGCTTCGGCTGCCCGATCGGGTGCCGCAAGGTGCTGCATATCAAGGAGGGCCCCTACAAGACAGAGAAGCCCACCGAGGGCCCGGAGTATGAAACGTGCGCCGCCTTGGGACCAATGTTAATGATAGCCGATATGGGTGCCGTCAATCATTTCAACAAAATGGTTAACGGTTACGGCTTCGACAGCATCAGCGGCGGCGCTTCCGTCGGTTTTGCTTACTACCTTTATGAAAAGGGGGTCATAACCAGCAAGGATACCGGCGGACTGGAGCTCAAGTGGGGCGATATCGACGTCACGCTCAAGCTGATCGACCTGATGGGCAGAAACGAGGGCTTCGGCAGGATACTCCAGGAGGGCACCAAGCGCATGGCCACGCGCTACAACCGCCCCGGCGAGGACATGCAGGTCAAGGGCCTGGAGTTCCCCATGCACGACCCGCGCGCTTTCTGCTGCATGGGCCTGGTCTATGCCACCGGCAACCGCGGCGCCGACCACAACAAGAGCGGCGGATATATGGTGGAGAACGGCATGGGCAACCCCGACCTGGGTCTTAACCCGGGCGACCGTTTCGGCGATGACAAGGCACCCATGGTAGCGCTCTCGCAGGACTGGCAATCGCTGACCGACGCGCTGGGCATCTGCCACCTCGCATTGATGTCCACGCAGTCAATAGTGGATATGATAAACGCCTCCACCGGCTGGGGAGTTGACCAGGACGCCATACTGAAGGCAGGCGAGCGCATCTTCCAGCTCATGCGCGCCACGACCTGCAAATTCGGCGTTACGCCTAAGGACGACGAGCTGCCCGAGATCGCCCTGAGACCTATAGTTGAGAGCGGCCAGGAAGGTAATGTGCCCAATATGGCCAAAATGCTCCCTGAATATTACCAGATACGCGATTGGAACAAGACAACCGGCAAGCCCAGCAAAGCTCGCATGGAAACCCTGGGCATGGGCGCGCTGGCAGGCTCGTTCGGGATAAAATAGACTATTGATACCAGCAAGTAGGGGCGTTGCTTTAGCTGCGCCCGAGGATGCGGACGGGTCTGAAGACCCGTCCCTACGACATAGTTGCAGCGTAGCTGTAGGGGCGTTGCTTTAGCTGCGCCCGCTGTAATCGATATACATGCTAACCAGGGTAACCAGGGACAGCCGTTCGATAATTGCCGAGCCATCAAAATGCGCGGGCTGCATTACCTGCATGCTACGCTGCTCGTTCCGCATTGATAGCAAATTCAACCTCTCCCGCTCTCGCATCCGCGTGGAAAGACAGTCCGGACGCTCCGATGAATTTACGGTCAGCTTCACCGCGGATTGCGACGCCTGCCTCATCTGCGCCCGCTATTGCCCCTATGGCGCACTGACCGCTACCAAAAATGAGAATGGGGTAACGGAAGACTGATATGCAAATAGGCGGCTATGCCGGCAACATACTTTATGCAAATCTCACGGACGGGAGCATACGTAAACATCCATTGGACGAGGATGTAGTAAGGGAGTGGATAGGAGGCGCCGGCATCAACACCAAGCTGGCCATTGACCTCATACCGCCGGGGACAGATGCTCTGTCCGCCCGCAACGCCATTATATTGGGCACCGGTCCCTTCAACGGAACTTTCATTCCGGGAGCGTCGCAGACCATGTCCACCTACAAGTCCCCGCTCAACGGATCCTTCCCGCAGAGCAACGGCGGCGGCAATTTCAGCCACTTCCTCAAATCCTCGGGCTACGACCACCTGGTTATCACCGGACGCTCACCCTGGCCCGTGTATATAACCATCGAGGACGACAATATCAGCCTGCGCCACGCTTCCGATGTCTGGGGCATGGACGGCTACGACGCAGTGGACGAATTGAGATTGCGGCATTCCCCCTGCAGCATCATACCCATCGGCATCGCCGGGGAAAGGCAGGTCGCCATCTCCGTGACGAATATAGATAAGGTGGGCTCCATCGGCTCCGGCGGCCTGGCCGCGGTGATGGGCTCCAAGAACCTCAAGGCCATCGTGGCCTGCATGGGAAGCAGGACGGTCGAGGTCGCCGAACCCGACCGCCTGAAAAGGCTGGTCGATGAAATACTGGAGAAGGTCAACAGCTACCACCTGCGCACCGAGATGATGGACGGCGGGTCCATGGCCATGACCAGGGACTGGATGCTGCCCGGCATAGTTTCACGCAATTCTTCCGAGCTTATCCCCTACCCGTCCAATATGAGTGAGCTTAAGCCCCAGTTCTATGAACTGCATAAGGCTTCACGAAAAAAAATCGCCTGCGCCACCTGCCCCATGTCCGACAAGGACCGCATCGACCTGCCCAACGGCAGGACTATCTACGATACGGCTGTTTTCATGGAAATGGCAGCGATGACCTATTCTCCCGCCCTGGGCTATGCGGCTGAGGGAAGCACGGCCGACCGCTACGCTCTCGCCCTGCAGTATTACGATTTGATAAACAGGCTGGGACTCGACCGCGTTTACAATTTCCAGGGCCTGGCCGACTTCATCATCACCCTCTACGAAGACGGCATTATAAACAGGGCAAGCACCGGTGGGCTTGAGCTCGACCGCAGCTATGAAACATTGATAAAACTTGTCAGGATAACAGCCAATCGCGAGGGACTGGGAGACGTGCTGGCGGACGGCGTGCTGAGCGCGGCGCATAATATCGGCCATGGCGCTCTGGAGCTTGTTCAAAACGTGGTCAAGGGCCAATTCATAGCCTTCGACCCCCGTATGAGCGGGTTCCTGCCCATGCACCTCGGCATGCTGGTGCATCCCGGCCGCACGCTGGGAGTCTCTGCCGCCATGGGCGCCCCCTCTTACAGCCCGGGCTGGCCGCTCCCTGAACTGGTCAAGCACGCTGAGCGCTGCGGCGTACCCGCCCAGGATATGGGCAGGCTTTTCACCAGCGACTCCTTCAATCTTGGCAGGCTGGCCAAGCACGGCGAGGACTTCTTCAGCCTCTTCAATATGCTCGGCCAGTGCCACCGCCTCTATATCTCGCGTTTCTACAGCATGCAAACTCTGGCCTCTTTATATTCGGCCGTCACCGGCATCAATGCTACAGCAGCGGACCTCAAGTCAGCCAGCGCCCGCATGTGGAACGCCTGGCGGGGACTTAACACGGCGGCAGGTTACACCCACGGTGACGATCTGCCGCCCGACGTGTGGTTCAAACCGTTGAAAAGCCCGGTCCAGGAATACCGCCTCTACGACTATTTCCTCAAGCGGGAACTGTCACGCGGTGACATCGAAAATTACCTGGACGAATATTACGCTGAGCGGGAGGCAGGCTCAGATACCTAATTTCCCGGCTTCAAAGTCAGCATTGCCCGTTTCTGCGCCTCAACATCAGCCCGGTTAAACAGCATCGTGTGATATTCCACGTTCAGCCATTTAGGAATCATATCGCTGTAGTGCGGACTGAAGGCCAGGCCGCTCTGTCCGGTGGTATGCATGGCCAGGGATTTATCGGGATCGCTCCAGTCGATAATCTGGCGGTAGCTCGGAACGGCCACCACGCTATAGGGGTTGCTGTAGTCGAAGGCTGCCACGTCGACCGTGTAACGCGATCCCGATGCCGGGAACGGTCCGCGGCTGAATACGGCATCGAGGCCCGGTACCCTGCCGAGGACGTGGCGGAACCAGGTGCTATGTATATCCCCCCACCGCCATTTAGCCAGGTCTGACCCATATTTACTACTGAGTTCCGCCAGTGCATCGGCCAAACTCTTCTTAACGATATCGTCCCTGGACTCCCGATCCGGTGTGCGGGCATCATCGAACCAGGCGCTGTCTTTATCCTGCATAATACCTTCCACGAAAATGGCATGGACATCTCCCGAACCTCCCATCGCCCTAAGGTAGTCGTTGAACAGCGGCTCTCCCAGCTTGTCCTCGAGGATGTTTTTCAAAAGCTTGACGTAAAAGACGTTATAAATGGCCGGGGCCGGATCGTCCGCCCGGTCTTGAAAGTCCCACTTTTTCAGTATCTCCAGAGCCTGCTTCTCCTGCGCCGTGGAAGGCACTACCTGTAAAGCATAGGGGGTAAAGATGCTGGCCGGTATATCAAAGATATCAGCCTGTATATCACGGAAATCCTCAACCGACAGCTTATCTTTAGACTTCAGCAGGTCTGTGATGCGCTGGGCGCGATAGGGCGGCGACCAGTCATAGGTCATGAAATACGAGTAGTTGTCCGAAACCACTTTGTTATTGGCCGTAGCTATAAAATGGGTGGACGGGTTCAGCACGCTGGGCAACTCTTTATAAGGTATGTTGCCCGTCCAGTCATAATCCCCCGTCCAACCTGGAACGGGCACCGTGCCCAACCCCTTCTTGCGTATGGGTATCAGCCCGGTTGACTGGTAGCCTATATTGCCGTCCTTATCGGCGTAAACTATATTCTGGCTGGGTGAGTCCCAGTATTGCAGTGCGTCACGAAACTCGTCCCAGTTGCCCGCTTTATCTAAGTGATAAACGCTCTCGATCAAACGGCTATTGCCATAACCTGTCCATTGCAGCGCCAGCGGCTGCTCCAGCCCCTTGACAATGTTATCCATCAGCGGCCCGTGCCGGGTAATCCTGACCTGCAGTTTCTCCGCTTCGCCGCGGCCGCGTACTTTTATCGGTTCTTCGATCACCTGCAGGTCTTTCCATTCGCCCTCGTACTCATACTGCAACTCGTTGGCCGGGTTCAGCTTTTCGATAAAAAGGTCCTGGGTATCGGCCGGCAGGTTGGTGATTCCCCAGGATATACCGCGGTTGCGGCCGATGTTGATAAGCGGGCAGCCAGGCAACGATACACCCACTACCTCAAACCCTGCGCCGTGCAATCCCGTCTCATACCAGATGGAGGGCATCATCACCGATAAATGAGGGTCATTAGCCAGCAGGGGCTTGCCGGTCACCGTCTTCTGTCCATCAACCACCCAGTTGTTGCTTCCCAGGCAATCTGATTCTTGATGCAACCCTGTTGCAACCTCCGCACCTAACGGGCTGGCCGTCAGCTCGGGGGGAATGACCAGCGGACTGGTCTGCGGGTAAGGGGCCAGCAGTTGCCCGGCCTTCTCCTCACCCAGCTTCTGCACCAGGCGGCCGCGCGTCAATTCAATCTCCCAGTTCTTGCCCAATTCCCAGGCTATTAATTCAGAGACCGTCAGCGAATCGACCGGATCCCAATCAGCGGGCTTGAAGCCCAGTATGGTGAACTCCAGCGGCAGGTTATCCTTATTGGCGCTGATAAATGCGTTTACACCTTTGCAATAGGATTGCAGGACGCACTGCATGGCCGGGTTGAGCGACTGATAAGAGGCGGCGGCGCAACGCCGCAGGCCAACAGCACGGAAAAACCTGTCGTATTCCAGTGTCGCTTCGCCGATCACTTCGGAAAGCGTCCCGCTGCCCATGCGCCGGTGCAGTTCCATCTGCCACAGGCGGTCCTGGGCCTGCACGTATCCCTGCGCGAAAAAGAGGTCGTTCTCAGTGTCCGCGTAGATATGTGGAACGCCCCAGGGGTCGCGGTAGATCTTGACCGCCGCTTCCAGGCCTTTTATTTGAACCGTCCCGTCCAACGGTGTGAAACTCTTCTGCACCAATGCATAGAATAGCGAGGTGATGATAAGCACCAGGGCAAGCAGTACGGACACACCGATTACGAGGGCCTTACGCAAAGGCTTTCCTGCCGATCGTGATGATCAAAGTAAGTCCAAACCCCACGCACCAGATGTTGATAAAAGCATTCAACACCAGGTCAACCGTAGAGGTTAAATATACGCCATTCTGGATGTTGAAACTGAAGTCTAAAAACCCCAGAAATACCAGGGCGCCGGCCGCTACCAGCGATAGCTTGAAGCCCCACGGCTTATTTAACATCAGCAGAATGCCGGCCGTCAGCAGCAGCACCGCCAGCAGGCCGTCCGGCAGCGGAAAGGAATGCTCATAGGCAAAATAACAGGCCGGAGCGTTCTCTGGCGCCAGTCCCACCGTGAAGAAAGCTATCCAGAAAAGAATTACTCCGGCCGCCGTCACTATCTCGAGCGACGCTAACAACCTGCGCCTTCCGTCGTTAAGCATGATTTAACCCACCCTGTCTCTCTAAGCCGGCTTCTTCATAGATTGTTGTACCTTTTTAGCCTGGGAATCGGTCACCATCTCCACCAATCCCGGCAGCAGCCTCTTCATAATGTAGGTGAACCTGCCGTCGGCATTGGGAATTATAATAAACTCCTTCTTGGCCATACCTTTCAAAAGCGCTCCGGCCACGTCCGCCGGTTTCATCAGGCTGGCAGAAGCGGAAATCGCTTTTGTCTCGGGCGCCCTGGTCTTATTATCCACTGCAAAGCCGGGAGTGTCGGCATCCGGCGGGCACAGCACTGATACGGTTACATTATGGCGCTTGAGTTCGCTGCGCAGCGCTTCCGAGAAGCCCAACACAGCAAATTTGGCGGCGGCGTAGTCGGTATAGCCGAAGATGCCGATGAAGCCCACGATGGAGGAAACATTGACTATATACCCTCCCCGCTCCTTCATCAAGGGCACCAGGATAGAGGTGGTATTCCACGTACCGTACAGGTCAACCTTCTGCGTTTCATCGAACTGCTCATAGCTGATGTCCTCGAAATAGCGGGGTATGGCCCGGCCCGCGCAGTTGACCAGCACGTCCGGGACGCCGTATTTAGCGACCGCAGCTGACAGCACCGACTTGACCTGCTCCCGGTTGGCCACGTCCAGCGGCAGGCAGGCGTGCTTCTGCCCGGCGGCGCTGCCCGCAGCGCAAATCTCTTTCAGCGCCGCGTCCAGAACCTGCTGCCGCCGTGCGAAGATGACAACGCTGGCCCCCTTTCCGGCCATCAATTTGGCAAACGCCAGGCCGATACCGGAGGAACCACCTGTGATATAAACAACTTTGTCCTTGAACTCTTTCATTTTCAAAACCTCACTACTTTTGCTTGAGTGACGCGATATCCAGCGTCTTCAGCCATTGCATGGTACGTTTGAAACCTTCTTTATAGGTGATCTTCGGCTTCCAGCCGAGCTCACGTTCCGCCTTTTCGATGGAGAACCTGAACCGCGAACCAAGGTTGGTGACGGTATAGGTAGTGAGCAGCGGGCGCATCTTGATGCCAAAGAGCTTCCAGGTGAATTCCATCAGCCTTGCCGCCGTCATGGCCAACCAGTACGGGATATAGGTTTTGATGGGAGGCACGCCCAGGGCGTCGGCGATGCCGGCGCAGAATTCCTCCAGGGTAGTCGATTCTCCGTCATGCACCAGGTAACCGTTGCCGATTGCCCTTTCATCCTCGGAGATCAGCATCAGCAGGTCAACCAGGTTATCGATATAAGTGGGCCAAACGATGGCGCCTTTGCGCCAGAAGATGAGCTCCTTTTTGATAATGGCGTCGGCCAGCAGAGGCACGAATGTCTGGTCACCCTCGCCGAACACCCAGAGCGGGTAAACCATGGCCAGCGGCATACCCTGCTCCTCGTGGTACCTGCGCATGACCTTCTCGGCATCTATCTTGGAATCAGCGTAGGGTTCCCCCCAGTATTGCAACGGCAGGCTTTCATCCATGACCACCGCTTCGGTCGTGCCGAATACGTCGCAGGTGCTAATATCCACCAGGCGGGACACCTTCGCTTCAACAGCCGCCCGGCAGATATTCTCGGCGCCTCCCACCGTGACCTCCCAGAAAAGCTTCTTCGGCGCCCAGTCGGTAACTACCGCAGCAGTGTGGAAGATGATATCCACGTCCCCGACCGCGCGCCTGACTGCTTCATAATCGCGGATGTCGCCATTGATGATCTCCACACCCTGCGCTTTCAGCCCGGCCTCACCGGCATCGCCCGGCAACACCAGCGCGCACACTCTGTTGCCCCTTGACACGTTGGCCTTGACGATATGCTGCCCGATGAAGCCTGTTGCTCCCGTGATCAAAACCTTTTTCATTTATCAACCCCCTCTACGACAAGTGGGCACATATTATATAAAGGCCATACAAAACGCAAGTAATTTTCATTAATGCGCGGATTACCCGGTCAAAACTCTTGTTTATCTTTCCGCGGTAGCGTAATATTTCACTATCTTTTATTTTGAAAAATAGCAGGGAGGCCACCTTGGCTATTGCGATACTCTACGATGAGGATCTAAGCCAGTACGATTACGGGCCGGGTCACCCGTTCCGCGGCGACCGTTATGAGATTTTCCCCAATTTCCTGCGGGAACGCGTGCCGGAAGACGATAACTACCACTTTATCAAGGCACCTCCTGCCGGTGACGATGACCTGGCACTGATTTGCAACAAAGACTACATCGATTTCACCTGCGCCTATTACAAAGCTGCTCATAACGGAAACTTGGACCATGTCAAATTCGGCCTCTACCAGAGCATGGACAACATGCCCTTCGATACGCCGGGCAAACTCGAGGAGGCGGCCAGGCTGATCATCGGCCAGGCCAAGATGGGCTGCGACCTCATCCAGAGCGGAGACTATAAAAAAGCTGTTTCAATAGGCGGCGGCATGCACCACGCCAAGCAGGGTTCCGGCGAGGGCTTCTGCCTTTACAATGATGTAGCCTTCGCCGCACGTTATCTCACCGATCACTACAAGCTGCAGCGCGTGCTCGTCCTGGATACGGATGCCCATGCCGGCAACGGCACCGGCGAATACTTCTACCGCGACCCCCGGGTTCTTTTCATCGACCTGCACCAGGATCCGCATACCCTCTATCCGGGCACCGGCTTTGCCGGCGACATAGGCGCTGAGAAAGGCAAGGGCTTCACAGTGAATATACCGCTGCCGCCCAACGCCGGCTACGATTCATACTACCGCATCTTCGGGGAAATCGTAGAACCCGTAGTGCGGGAATTCAAACCCCAGTTCATTATCCGCAACGGAGGCTCAGACCCCCACCCCGATGACGGGCTTACCGACCTCGGCTTGCCGGTGCACGGTTTCTACATGATAGGCGAGAAAGTCAGGCAACTTTCGGACGAATTATGCCAGGGCAAAGAGTTGGACCTCATCGCCTCCGGCTACAACAAACGCGTCTTGCCCTACGCCTGGCTGGCGCTTATCTCCGGCCTGGGCAATTGGAACATTGACGTCGAGGAACCCGAGCCCGCGACCCACAAATTTCACAAGGACCCCGCCTACGGGCAGACCAAGCTTGTCGAAGCTGAGATCAAGAGCAACCTGAAACCTTTCTGGAAGTGCTTCCAACCCCGCAACCCCGCACAATTCTAAACTTAAGTAAAAAATTATTGAGGAGGCTGT
>JAPLHK010000023.1:14362-26753 GCA_026389715.1 Chloroflexota bacterium | reverse complement strand
ATTTGGACGAATAGAAAGGTGATGAGGATTTGTCTTAGCTTCGGAGTTTTGAATGGTGGAGCTGATGGGATTCGAACCCACTACCTTTTGACTGCCAGTCAAACGCTCTCCCAATTGAGCTACAGCCCCGCAATAAAGTACCAATTTAGCAAAAATCAGGGAATAATTCAAATCCTATATAGGCCTGCAGCGTTAAGCATATATCTGATTGGTGCCAGAGAATAAATAATTTTATAGACGCGCAATCCCATAATTATATATAATACCTTGTGGGATCAGCTATGACGCGGAGAGGAGTGTATGGGAACTGACCTGCAGGCGCTTTACCGCCTGATGCTGCGAAGCAGGCGCTTCGAAGAAGCCGTCACGAAGTTGTGGGAAGCCGGCAAGATATCCGGTGAGATGCACCTGGGGGTTGGTGAGGAAGGTGTCGTTGCCGGTGTAGTTGCTCACCTACGGGATGGCGATGCCATGGCGCTTGACCACCGCGGTACTCCCCCTCTGGTCATGCGCGGCGTCGACCTCGCACTACTCCTGAAGGAGTTCCTGGGCAGGAGCGACGGGCTTTGCAAAGGAATGGGGGGACATATGCACCTGTTCTCAGCCCAGCACCTCGCTGCATCTTCGGGCATCGTCGGCTCCTCAGGCCCGCTGGCTACAGGCTTCGCAATGGCCGCCCAGTACCTGCATCCCGGCAATATCAGCGTAGCTTTCTTCGGCGACGGCGCCTCCAACCAGGGCATGCTGCTGGAATCATTTAACCTGGCATCGGCATGGCAGCTGCCGCTCATCTTCGTCTGTAAAGACAACACCTGGGCCATAGCCACTCAATCTCCGAAAGTGACAGGCGGTGACATCACAGACCGTGCCAGGTCATTCGGCCTTGAAGCGGCCGAGGTGGACGGATCGGACGTTGAAGCTGTATATGCCGCAGCAGGGCATTTGATCGAGCGTGCCCGCGATGGGGACGGGCCGTCATTCCTGCTGGCCCACTGCCCCAGGCTGGAAGGCCATTACTTAGGCGACCCGCTGCGTAGGGCTAATATGATGGAACTTGCGGGGCCGCTTATGACCGCATTCGTTGCACAACCCGGCGCTTCCGTGGCTGAGCGCGCTTATAGCCTCGGCACTTTGTTGTCGCTGGTCGGCAAGACCACCGTTGAAAAGAACTGGCGGCGGCACGACCCTCTTGATAAAGCCAGGCGAAAGCTGCAGTCACAGAAGTCCGGCCTCGACGCTCTTGAAAAAGAAATTGAAGCCGAGATAAGGCTGGCGCTGGAAACCGCGATGATGGAGGCCTGAAGCGCGATGGCAGAGGGAAAGAAAATACGGACGATGAGCTTTGCGGGAGCGATCGAAGACGCGCTGGGGCAGGCCATGGCCTCCGATAACAGGATCGTTATTTTCGGCGAAGACGTGCATGGCCTGCGTATGAACCTGTTCGTGCGTTTCGGCGAAAAAAGGGTTAGGCCTACGCCCATCAGTGAATCTGCTTTCCTGGGCGCGGCGGTCGGCGCTGCCATGGCTGGCCTGAAGCCGGTGGTGGAAATTATGATGGTGGATTTCCTGGGAGTGGCCATGGACGCGCTGCTCAACGAAGCAGCCAAATTAGAGGCTTTTTCAGGAGGTAAATGGAAGGCTCCCATGGTGGTGCGCGCCGCCTGCGGCGGAGGCTACGGGGACGGCGGGCAGCACGAGCAGTCGCTGTGGGGATGGCTGGCGCATATACCCGGCCTGGCCGTGGTGGCGCCCTCTACCCCGGCCGATGCCGGCTCGCTGATGTTGACGGCACTTCAACATGATGGCCCGGTAGTCTACCTCGAGCACAAGCTGCTCTCAAACTACTGGCTGGAATACCTCGGCTCTGGCGGCCGGACTACCGTAAGCTATGACATCCCTCTGGAAGGCGCCAATGGTCCGGTACCCGATACATGGGAAGCGCTACCGCTGGGCAGGGCGGTCACACGGCGCGAGGGCAGCGACATTACCCTGGTCAGCGTTGCCGTGGGCGTACACCGCTGCCTGGAGGCCGCAGCGGCGCTGGAGAAAGAATCTGTTTCAACCGGCGTAATCGACCTGAGAAGCATCTCGCCGCTCGACCGCAAGACAATCTGCGAGGCGGTCTCTAAAAGCAAACGCCTGCTGATAGTGGATGAGGACTACAGAGACTTCGGCCTTTCCGGTGAGGTTGCCGCGATACTGCTTGAAGCAGGGCTGACTTTCAAATACGGGCGCGTTTGCACAGAAGGGACCATACCTTATTCACGGAACCTCGAGGACGCGGCGCTGCCCAGCACCGGGCGCATCATCGAGGCAGCCAGGAAGCTGCTTTAGCCGTTCAGGGGTTCCACGAGTGCACCAGGGGACGGTACCAGCGGTCCTTGCGGTACTCAGCAGCTATCAGGATTATATCCAGCAGCCACCAGATACCCAGCCCTCCAAGGGTCAACAGCTTCAGCCAGCCGGCCTTATAGCGCCCGATATAGAACCTGTCCAGGCCAAACCAACCCAGAAAAATGGCCAGCAACAGGGCCACATACCAGCTCCGCGGGGCAGGCATCTTCGTCACAGTGGTACGTGCACTCCAAATAATTGGATGATGAACTTTAACCCATAGTAGCCGGCACCCGCCACCAATATATTTTTCAGCGATTTGCCGGCCAGGCACAATATGTAAAAACGCCACCAGCCGAAATGCATCATGCCGGCTATGGCGGTAAAGGGATAGAAGAGCGGGTTGAAAATGGCGGACATGGCAAATACCGACAGGGCACCGCGGCTCTTTATCCAGGCCCTGAATTTTGCCATTACCGTGTGGTCGAGCGCGTGGAAGGCGCGCGCACTGGAAAGGCCGGTCAGGTAAACTACCATGCTTCCCGTAGCTTCGCCGAACCCGGCTATCAGACCAACCAGCACCGGGTTAAGCACCGCGCCCAACGTGAATATGACGAAAACGCTGGGGACGGGCACCAGGACGGTCACCCCTGCCAGCAGGCTGATGACAAGGACGCCGATGTAGCCATATTTGGAGAACTGCACGAATACCTGCCAGTAAATGATTACCAGCACGCACAGGGCTATAGTCAGAATCGCCGACAGTACGCCCAGCACGTATGCGGGTGTCTTGCGACGGCTGACGGTCATCCCATAGGAGGAGGAAGCGTTTCCCACTTATTTGGCTGTCTTGCCTTTCTTTTTCTTTTTGGACCCGCCGGAAGCCTCGTCATCCCGTGTTTCGCCAGTAGCATTGCCTACGACGGCAAAAGCCAGGGCGTCGTTATCAACGGAAACCTTAACGCGGTCGCCATCCTTAACCTCGCCCGAGATTATCTTGCTGGAAAGCGGGTTCTCAATGTAACGCTGGATGGCCCTGCGCAGCGGCCGGGCGCCGTACTCGGGATCGTATTCTTTGCGAAATACCCAGTCCCGGGCCTCGTCAGTCAGCTCGAGCGCGATATTGCGGTCGGCCAGCAGCTTATCCACCTCTTTGACCAGCAGGTCGATGATCTTCTTGAGGTTCTGCTCGGTCAGCGGGTGGAAGATAATTATCTCATCTATCCTGTTGAGGAACTCGGGGCGGAAGGTCTTCTTGAGGTCGGCTTCAATTACCACCTTGAGCTTCTCCCACTCGTCCCGCTCCTCTTTATCCTGCTTGTCCTGCGGGACGTTGAAGCCCATCACACGCCTGGCCTGCTTGCGGAACTCCTGCATGCCAAGGTTTGAGGTCATAATGATGACGGTCTCCTTGAAGTTGACCGTACGGCCGTGGCTGTCGGTCAGCCTGCCGTCCTCGAGTATCTGCAGAAGAACGTTAAATACGTCCGGGTGCGCCTTCTCTATCTCGTCGAAAAGCACCACCCTGAAGGGACGCCTGCGCACTGCCTCGGTAAGCTGGCCGGCTTCGTCATACCCAATGTAACCGGGGGGAGCGCCGATGAGCCTGGAAACCGTGTGTTTCTCCATGTATTCCGACATATCGATGCGGATCATGGCGTCTTCATCGTCAAAAAGGAATAGCGCCAGCGCCCTGGCCAGCTCGGTCTTGCCCACGCCGGTGGGACCGAGGAAGATGAAGCTGCCAATGGGGCGCCTGGGGTCCTTGAGCCCGGCGCGCCCTCGCCTGACTGCCTCGGAAATGGCGGCTATGGCCTCCTGCTGGTCGACGATGCGCTCATGCAGGCGGTCCTCCATGTGGATGAGCTTCTCGGACTCGTTCTCCTTCATGCTGGAGACTGGAATGCCGGTCTGTTTGGCCACCAGTTCGGCGATGGTCTCCTCGTCGACCTCGTTGTCGATCTTTTTCTCCTGTAACCATTTGTCCCTGGCTGTCTTGCATTCCTCTTCTTTGCGCAGCCTCTCGCTCTTTATCTCTGCCGCCTTCTCATACTCGGAGCGCTGTGAGGCCGCCGCCTCCTCCTCGGTAAGCTGCTGTATCTTCTGCTCCATTTGCTTTATCTCGGGCGGTAGACTTTCCATGTCTATGCGCAGCTTGCTGGCCGCCTCATCAATAAGGTCGATAGCCTTGTCCGGCAGGAAGCGCTCTGTGATATAGCGCTTGCTAAGCTTTACCGCGGCCTCGATGGCGGCATCAGTTATATTGACCTTGTGGTGCGCCTCGTACCTGGGCCTGAGACCCTTGAGCATCTGGATGGTACCCTCCACACTGGGCTCACCGACGAAAATGGTCTGCAGCCTGCGCTCCAGCGCCTTGTCGGGCTCGATATGCTTGCGGTACTCGTCGAGCGTGGTTGCGCCGACGCACTGCAGCTCTCCCCTGGCCAGCGCCGGCTTAAGCATGTTGCTGGCATCTATGGCGCCCTCGGCCGCCCCGGCGCCCACTACCGTATGCATCTCGTCGATGAAGAGGATAACGTCGCCTCTAGCCTGGCGTACCTCATCCATCACGGCCTTGAGCCTTTCCTCAAACTCGCCGCGGAATTTGCTGCCGGCCACCAGGGAACCCATGTCCAGCGCTATGACCTTGCGCCCTTTGAGTGAATCGGGCACGTCGCCCGCCACGATTTTTAGCGCCAGGCCCTCGGCAACTGCGGTCTTGCCCACGCCGGCCTCGCCGATGAGCACGGGGTTGTTCTTGGTACGGCGTATCAGCACCTGCATAACGCGTTTAATCTCGTCGTCACGCTCGATGACCGGGTCTATCTTGTTCTGGCGCGCCAGTTCGGTCAGGTCCCGTCCGTACTTTTCCAGCGACCGGTACTTGGTCTCCGCCCTGGGGTCGTCCACGCGGTGGCTTCCCCGGATGCTGAGCAGGGCCTGATAGATCTTCTCCTGGTCGATACCGAATTCCTTGAGAATGTCCACGGCATCACCGCTGCCTTCGCTGGAGATGGCGATGAGCAGGTGTTCAACTCCGACATACTCATCGTTCAACCGGTCGGCCTCGCCGACGGCGGCCTGTAGTACCTGGGCCACACGGGGCGTGGGGTAAATCTGTATGCCCCCGATAGCGGTTTTCGGCTGTTCGCCGATCTTAGGGTACTTTTCCAGCACATCCGATACACGCTTTTTCATAGCGGTCAGATTGACGTTCATCTTCTTGAGTATCTCGGCCGCCAGTCCCTTCTCCTGCTCCAACAACGCCATGAAAATATGCTCAACGTCCCACATTGAGTTGCGGAACCGGCTGACTAATTGCTGAGAAGCGCCCAGCACCTCCTGGGCCTGCTCGGTAAATCTTTCCTGTTTCATATGATTATTTATTAACGGCTGCTTCTTCGGCGATGAGCTTATCGCGGTAGTTGAGGACATAGTCGCAACCCGGCCACCGGCACCTGGAAATCTTCGCCCTGATGTCCCTGGCAAATCTCCGTTTGGGGTCCGCTTCCGCCACCAGCTTATACCTGTCGCACCAGGTGCAACGGTATGACCAGTCGCGGTAAACCAGCACGGTCACGTAGTCGGCCACCCTATCACAGGATAAAGTGGTCGCGGTAATCTGCCAGCCGGCCGGCGCGATATCTGCCCGGGCCTCAGCCATTATCTACCTCCTGATTTGATTTTCTTCGTATCACTATCGGCACTTTTATACTTCTTAAGCTCGGATTCGAGACCATCGATCTTGTGCTGCAGGTCGGCCAGCTTCTCTCCCAGCCTCATGATGACCTCGACACCGGCCATATTAATGCCCATGTCGTCCATCAGCACCTTAATATGTCGCAGCCTCTCGATGTCGGCCTCGGAATAATAGCGGATATTGCCCTCTGAGCGGTAGGGTTTGACCACGCCCAGCCTCTCGTAATAGCGCAAGGTATGTATCTCGCAATGCAATAACCTTGCTGCGATGCTGATTACGTACCTTGGTTCATTTACTTCGCGGGGCATTTTATCTTATCACCTCGTATATTCAATATCAAAATCAGTTCGGCCTCATCGACCTCAGCTGCTCAAAAAGGCTGCGCTCCTTAGCACTGAGGTTGGTAGGCAGCACCACCGACACTTTAGCCAGCATATCACCACGCTTTGTATCGTTTAGCCGCGGCATGCCCTGCCCGGCCAGTTTGAAGACCTTGCCATTCTGCGTTTCGGGCGGTATCTTCAGTGCCAGCTTGCTGCCCTTCAAGGTCGGCACCTGCACTTCATCGCCCAGCACGGCTGCTGTCAGAGAAACGGGCACTTCAACAGCCAGATCATCGCCCTCGCGCTTAAAGAGGGGGTGCGGGGCTACCTTGATGACTAAGTAAAGGTCACCGCCGGTTCCACCTGCGCCCGCTTCACCCTCCCCTGCGACGCGCACTTTTGATCCCTCTTTCACGCCGGGTGGTATCTTGACCTCCAGCCTGCGTGGCTTTAACACCGCACCGGCGCCGCCGCACTGCTGGCAGACGCTATTTTTCACCCGGCCCGTGCCCTGGCAGGCCTGGCAAGACTGTTGGGATTGCAGTTCGAGCACCCGTTTTGTGCCATTGTAGGCCTCCTCGAGGCTCATCTCGATCTGGTGCTCGATATCCTGTCCCCTGCGCGGCGCGCGCCTCCCACCAGTCCGGGCGCCGCCACCACCCATACCCCTGAAAAGGTTCTCGAAAACATCATTGAGATCGCCCATATCCTGGGCTTCATAAGTAGTAAAAGGTGAACCGCGGGCGCCACGTCCGTAGCTGCCGGATTGCTGCTGGGACTGCTGCCTGGCACGCGCAAAAGCCTCGGCATTCTCGAAATCCGACCCGTACTGGTCGTATTTCCTGCGCTTTTGCTCGTCTGAGAGCACCTCGAAGGCCTCGTTTATCTCCTTGAACCTGGCCTCGGCCGATTTGTCACCCGGGTTCACATCCGGATGATACTTGCGCGCCAGCCTGCGGTAGGCCGCCTTCACATCCTTGTCAGGCGCATTTTTCGGTATCCCCAGTAAGCTGTAATAATCTTTTCCTGCCATTTTTCCACCTTGCGGAAAATTATACAGAATTTAATGGAACTGTGTCAAAATAGCGCAACTTTTCCTGATATTTAATTACATTATAAATAATATTTTTTATTAGATATCTTAATATTTATATTGATGGTATCTCACAGTATATTCCATAAAATAACGTAGGAGTATCGTCGGAAGCATCAAGGCAAAGGCCGAGCCAAGGAAAATAAGAATTATCTGCTGTGGTGAGCTCCACGCGCCTTCCGCAGTATCTCGAGGAACTGGTTTAAAATCCAGGCCGTGGCACCCCAGATGATCCGCCCGTTCAGTTCATAAGTATAGACTCTGATGACCTTATCCCCGTAAACGAGATCCTCCTCCTGCCTGTTGGCATTGTTTAACAAACCTTCAAGCGGGAGGCCAAACACCTCGTCAACTTCAAACCGGTCAATTTTAAAATCGTAGGGATACGGTATCAGGCCTACGAACGGAACAATCCTGTACAGCGAGGTTACCGTGGCAGCATCGTCCAGTTCACCCAGTATTTGCACATCCGTTTCCTTTAATCCTATCTCTTCATAACTCTCCCTGAGGGCCGTCTCCAGCGGAGTTTTATCGTCTTCGTGATGACCGCCCCCGGGGAAAGATATCTGCCCTTTGTGGTGGGTCAGATGGTCAGTGCGCTTGGTGAAAATAATATGGCATTTTCCTTCTTTCTGATAGATAGGCAGCAGGACTGCCGAATCAGTAAGGCTGCTATCTACAATTGATATTTTTTTGTGGGCCGCCAGCGTCTTCTTGATCTCTTCAATCATAGGTCTCTAATCATACAGCTTATTTCAAAATCGTTTCAAATCTCACACCGACCCGTCGCCATACCCCCATTCTGCAACTCCGTAGCTGAAATTTGATTCGTCAATCTGCAATTGTTTATACTAATAAATTGAGGTTTTTTATATGACACCTGTAAAGGATTATTATTCGCTGCTGGGGTTGCCGCGCAATGCCAGCGATGAGCAGATTAAAAAGGCCTTCCGCCGCATGGCTATGGAATACCACCCTGACCGCAATGCCAGCGCCGAGGCCAACGAGCGGTTTAAAGAGGTAAACGAGGCTTACGAAATACTCTCCGACCCGCAAAAGCGGGCTTTCTATGACCGCACCGGCCAGGCGCCCGGCAACGGTGGCGGAGGCATGGGCTTCGACAGCTTCGAATTCGGAGGATTGGGGGATATCTTCGAGGCTTTCTTCGGTGGAACTGCGTCTACTTCGCAGAGGCGGTCACCGCGCAAGGGTTCGGATATCGGCGCCAAGGTTTCACTGACCTTTGAAGAAACTTATTTCGGCGCAAGCAGGGAGGTGGAAATCTCCAGGGTTGAGCTGTGCTCTACCTGCAAGGGCGTGGGTAGCCGGCCGGGGACTAACCCTGAAAAATGCCCTGACTGCAACGGGGCAGGTCAGGTGCGGCGCACGCAGCAGAGCATCTTCGGCCGCTTTGTGCAGACATCCACCTGCTCCACCTGTAGCGGGCAGGGCACGATCATCAGTTCACCCTGCCAGCAATGCCGCGGCCAGGGCCGTGAGAAGGTAAAAAAGCGGATCTCGATCAACATCCCGCCGGGGGTGGATGAGGAAAGCCAGATGAGGATGTCCCATGAAGGCGAGGCCGGCTATTACGGCGGTTCACCCGGCGACCTCTACGTGCGTTTCGAGATAAAACCCCACAAATATTTCTTACGGCGCCATTCAGACATAGTTATGGCTCTACCGCTCAATTTCGCCCAGGCCGCGCTCGGCTGCACAATAGATATACCCACCATGGATGGTACATTCAGCCTCAAGGTGCCGGCAGGCACGCACCACGGAAAGGTTTTCCGCGTCAAGGATAAGGGTTTTCAGCGGCTTAATTCGAAGAACAGGGGAGACCAGATAGTGATCGCTAAAATACTGACGCCCGACAAGCTCGACCAGCGCCAGAGGCAGCTGCTGGAGGAGCTCAGCGCCAGCCTGCCAAAAGCTTCGGAATACGCCAGGCCCGATGAAAACCTGCTTCAGCACCTGGGCTAAACGATGCCACTAACCGGCCTTCGCTTATAATTCAATTTTAGCGCTCTTATCGCCCAGCTTGAGTTCCGTGCCTGAATGCAGCCGCGTGATATTGCTGCGGTGCTGGAAGACTATCAGCCCGGCTGCCAGCAGTCCGTAAACTATATATACCGGCGCCGAGACCGCCAGCAGCGCCAGCGCGACCAGCGCGAGAACGACGCACACCGCCGCCAGCATGGAGCCCAGTGACACATAGCGCGTAGTCAGGGCGATGATTATCCCGGCCGCAATGCCGATGAGCGCGACCATCCAGTTGATCACCAGCAAGCCGCCGAAGAAACAGGCTACGCCCTTGCCACCCTGAAACTTGATGTAAACCGACCAGTTATGCCCCACCATCGCCGAGATGGCAGCCAGTATCTGGGCAAATTGCACGTGTATATCACGGCCGGCCACCATCAAGGGGTCATTACCGATGATGAACATGGCCAGCAGGACTGCCAGCGCGGCTTTGGACAGGTCGAATATTGCGGTGATCAGGCCCAGCCTGGTGCCCAGTATGCGAAACACATTGGTGGCGCCTATATTGCCGCTGCCGTGTTCACGGATATCCACGTTTGCCATCCTGCGGCTGATGATCAGCCCGAAAGGGATGGCCCCCAGCAGGTAGGCGCTGACGGCAATAATCAAATATTTAATAACTATAATCACGTGACCTGTCCTCCGGCTTTGCCACCCTTTTTAGAGGCCTTTTTAAAAATCATCCTGAGCGATGTGCCGGAAAAACCGAACGTCTGGCGTAGCCTGTTCTCAAGGTACCTTTCATAAGAGAAATGCACTAATTGCGGGTCATTGACCAGGAATGTGAAGGAAGGCGGGTTGGAGCTCCCCTGGAAAGCCCGGAAGACCAGCAGTCTCTTGGTTCCTTTAGGCGGCGGCGCATGTGCTGCCACCGCATCCTTTATCAACCTGTCGATGACGTTATCGGGCAACTGCTTCTGCCTCTCGCTCCAGGCTTCCAGCGCTATGGGCAGCACGTTTTTCACACCCAGGCCGGTTATGGCCGATATAAACAAAATTGGCGCATGAGCGATGAATTTCATGCGTTTATCTACCAGTGCAACGTAATCATCCTGGCTGTCGGCTTTGGCCAGGTCCCACTTGTTTATTATCAGCACGATACCCTTGCAGGCTTCCTTGATATAGCCGGCTATATGTGTATCCTGCGCAGCAATAAACTCGCTGGCATCCATAACCAGTAGGGCAACATCGCAGCGGTTAATAGCGCGCAGTGAGCGCACCAGCCCGTAATACTCCAGTCCCGTACCCGTCTTGCCGCGCTTGCGGATGCCGGCCGTATCTATCAGCACGATATCCTGGTCCTTATACCTGACAATGGTATCCGTGGCGTCACGCGTTGTCCCGGCCGTAGCATCAACTATGCTCCGGTCCGCCCCGACAATAGCATTGAGCAATAAGGATTTGCCCACATTCGGCCGTCCGACTATGGCGAGCTTCGGTCTCCCGCTATCTTCAACCACCTCACCCGGCGGCGGGAGCTGTTTAACCAGCGCCTCAAGCAACTCATTTATGCCTTTGCCGTGGTGGGCGCTGATCGGCAGTGGATCTCCCAGGCCAAGCTGGTAGAACTCGGCACAGGATTCCTTCAATTTCTGGGTTTCCGCTTTATTTACAGCCAGCACCACCGGCTTGCCCAGCTTGCGCAGCTTGTCCGCTATCTCCCGGTCAGCGGCTATCAGTCCATCCCTTACATCGACAACAAAAATGATGAAATCAGATTCGGCGATGGCCGCCTCCACCTGTTTCTTGATCTTCCTGCTCATTTCAGAGCCGGGCGCCGGCTCCAGCCCGCCGGTATCTATGAGTGTTATCTCGTTATCCAGCACCCGCACATCAGCAAAGATACGGTCACGGGTGGTGCCCGGCAGATCTTCAACGATAGCTATGGGAGCGCCGGCTATACGGTTGAACAGGGTCGACTTGCCGACATTCGGCCGGCCAACTATTGAAACAATCGGATTCATCTGAATAGAGCCATTTTATCACGCTGACAGGATACTATTTAATACGTAATACTACGAAAATCCGTGCCGCTGCGTATTTATTTGTACAGTTCCGCGAGCAGCGTGCGCTGGAAATGGAGGCGGTTTTCCGCCTGGTCGAAGATTACCGAGCGGTACTTATCGATGATGCCCACCGCGACTTCCTCACCATGGTGGGCGGGCAGCGGGTGCATAACAATGGCATCCTTCTTAGCATACGACAGTAATTTCTCATTCACCTGGTATTCGGCAAAAGCTATTCGCCTCTGTTCATATTCTTCTTCCTGGCCCATGCTGGTCCAAACATCTGTGTAGATAACATCCGCGTCTTTTGCCGCCATGGCAGGCTCCTCCAGCAGCATGATGTGGCTGTCGGTCTGCTCTGCATATTTATTGGCTATCCTCAATACATTGTCCTGCATACTGTATTCCTGCGGTGTGGCAATGAGAAAATTGATGCCCACCATCGCGCAGGCTATTAACAATGAATTGGCAACGTTGTTCCCGTCACCGATAAAGGCCAGGTTCAACCCCTTGAATTTTCCCTTGCGCTCAAATATCGTAACAAGATCCGCCATGGCCTGGCAGGGATGCTCATAGTCGGAGAGGGCATTGATCACCGGTATGCTGGCATATTCCGCCATGGTTTCCAGCGTGCGGTGCAGGAAGGTGCGCGCCACTGCGCCCTGAACATACCTGCTCAGCACATGGGCCACATCCGGCACGGACTCACGCTTGCCCAGGCCGATCTCCTCCGGTGACATATAAATGGCATATCCGCCCAGCTGGTGCACCGCCAGCTCGAAGCTTATCCTGGTACGCAGGGACGGCTTTTCAAACAGCAGGGCGATATTCTTGCCCGCCAACACCAGGGGCCAGGCCTCATTTTTGCTCTTTATGGTTTTCTTAACTAATT
>JAPLHK010000023.1:9348-14315 GCA_026389715.1 Chloroflexota bacterium | reverse complement strand
TAACTAATTGCTCAACTTCGCCTGCGGCGAAATCCGCGACCGAAAGAATATCCCGTTTTTTCACTTCGCATTTACTCCTGTACAAATTATCAGTATACCACATCTGTTTCAATATGATATTACCTGTAAACCTGCCCGTCCCTGCTTTTGTAGCACGCTGATATCGAGCTATACTAATAACAGCAGGCACCGGTTTACCCGCATGCAATATAACAAATTATCGCCCGAGGAAGAGAAGATAATCCTGCACAGGGGGACGGAACCGCCCTTCAGCGGGGAATACGACGGGCTGTTCGAAGACGGCGTTTACGTATGCCGCAGGTGCAATACGCCGCTCTACAGGTCCGCAGATAAATTCCATTCCGGATGCGGTTGGCCGAGCTTTGATCAGGAGATAGCAGGCAATGTACGGCGTACGCCCGATGCTGACGGTAACAGGACGGAGATAACCTGCGCAACCTGCGGCGCCCACCTGGGCCACGTCTTCGCAGGCGAGCGCCTTACCACCAAAAATACCCGCCATTGCGTAAACTCCATGTCGCTGCGCTTCATACCCGGTGAACATGACTGAAACTATCGAAACGGCGGTACTGGGAGGCGGCTGCTTCTGGTGCACCGAGGCCGTTTTTTCCAGGCTGAAAGGTGTTCTCAAAGTAACGCCGGGCTATGCAGGGGGCAACGTTGATAAACCTACCTATCAGCAGGTCTGCGGAGGAACAACCGGGCACGCGGAAGTGAATAAAATCGACTATGACCCGTCCGTCATCAGCTATACCGACCTGCTTGACGTCTTTTTCCATATCCATGATCCCACCACGCTCAACCGGCAAGGCAACGACTTCGGAGAGCAGTACCGTTCCATAATCCTCTACACCAACGACGAACAAAAAACCTCGGCGGAACGGTTTGTCAGTGAATTAAACACAAACGCTGAATTCAAACGGCCGATCGTCACTGAAATAAAACGATTATCGGCTTTTTACGAAGCTGAGGGCTATCATCAAAGCTACTATGAAAATAACAGCGGGCAACCCTACTGCCAAACGATCATTAAACCCAAGCTGGACAAATTCAGACAGAAGTTCCCTGGATCATTGAAAACGCCTTGATTCCACAGCGCTTCGGGCGCAGCAAAACCTCAGTTCCTAACAGCGCAGGGATGATATATAATTAGCCCGCTACCGTGGAAATAAGGCCGGGCAGGTGGAGATGTCAAAAGAAAAACCCCTTTTTATACTCTTCGACGGCAATGCACTGGTACACCGCGCTTTCCATGCCCTGCCGCCGCTGACTATCACGCGCAGCGGTGAGATGGTGAATGCCGTACAGGGCTTTGCCAGCACACTGCTCAAGTTGCTGCGTGAGAATAAACCCGACTACTGGGCTATTGCCTTCGACCGCCATGCCCCTACTTTCCGGCACGAGATGTTCGAGGATTACAAGGCGCAGCGCCCGAAGACTCCTCCAGAACTCATCACCCAAATAGAGCGCGTACACCAGCTTGCCGGGGCTTTCAACCTGCCCATTTTCGAGATGGATGGCTTCGAGGCGGACGATATCATCGGCACGCTCAGCCGGCAGGCAGACTCAAAAGGCATCGACACTTTGATCGTGACCGGTGACAACGACATGCTGCAGGTAGTAAAGCCCGGTATACGCGTCATGTCGCCCAGACGGGGTTTTGCTGATACCGTGGTCTATGATGAATCAGGTGTACGTGAGAAGTATGATCTCAACCCTTTTCAGCTCATCAGCTACAAGGCGCTGGTGGGCGACCCCTCGGACAACATACCCGGGGTAAAGGGCATAGGCGACAAGACTGCAGTGAAGCTGCTCCAGCAGTACATCGACCTCGACGGCATTTACAGCCATATAGATGAGGTGGAACCCGAGAGGTTACGCGCGCTGCTTAAATCCAACCAAGAATTAGCCATACAAAACCGCAAGCTGGCTGCGATAGTCACCGATGTCCCCATAACATTTGACATGCCATCCTGCGCCGTCAGCTCATACGATCGCAATAAGGTGGTGGAACTCTTCCGCGAACTGGGATTCTCCAATATGTTGTCACGCCTGCCCGGTGAGATCGGCGCTGAACCGGCTGAGACTCCCAGGCCCACAGAAACCTCGAAAAACAATTACCGGATTATCAGTACTGAAGCCGCGCTGGACGAACTGGCGCTTCGCCTTTCTTACACCGGGACATTTGCCTTATCAGTGGTGCCCGCAGGGGACGACCCGATGCAGACGGACCTGGTCGGGCTATCTATATCGCCGGCCCGGGGCGAAGCTTACTATATACCAACCGGGCACATGACGCTCAGCCAGGTCGAGCAACTGCCGGCTGCCAGGGTAATCAGCAGCCTGAAACCCTTTATAGAGCAGGAACGTTACGCCCGCATCGCTTACGATGGCAAGTTTGACATCGTATTATTAACACAGGCGGGTTTAAAACCGGGCGGCATATCCTGCGATATATTGATCGCCGCGTACCTGCTGGGTGAAAAATCGTTAAAGCTAAAGGCACTGGCCTTCAACAAGCTGGGCATAGAGATACCCGAGTTATCAGAATTAATCGGAAGCGGAGCCAAACAGGTCTCCCCGGCGCGTTCCTCCATAGAGCAGGTCTCACAATTTGCCTGCAGGGATGCCGACATTGTACTCAGGCTGAAAGAGTCACGTCGAGATGCCGCTTGTTTCCATCCTTGCCGAGATGGAGATGCACGGCGTACTGCTGGACCGGGCACTGCTAATGGAGATGTCCACCAGCCTGGGCTCAGATATGCTCAGGCTGGAAAAGGATATCTATAACTGCGTGGGGCACCAGTTCAATATCAACTCACCCCAGCAGCTATCCGCGGTCCTTTTCAACGAACTGAAGCTTAAACCTGCATCTGCGCGAAAGACGCAGAGCGGGTACTCCACCGATGCTGCAATACTGGAGGAACTTAAAGATGATCACCCCGTCATCAGGTTCGTCCTCGAGTACCGCCAGCTTGCCAAGCTTAAATCCACTTATTCCGATGCCTTGCCGCTCCTGATTAACCGGAAGACGGGACGGTTACACACCAGCTTCAACCAGACCGGCACAACTACCGGCAGGCTGTCATCCAGCCAGCCCAACCTGCAAAACCTGCCAATCCGCGGGGAGACTGGGTCCAAGATCAGGCAGGCTATCATCGCCCAACCCGGTTGGCTGCTGCTTTCCGCTGACTATTCGCAGATAGATTTGAGGGCGCTGGCACACATTTCACAGGACGCGGAACTGATCGCCACTTTCCAAAGGGATGAGGACGTCCATACACATACGGCTTCAGAGGTCTTCGGCGTACCCGATGCTGAAGTCACCACAAAAATGCGCCGCGCTGCCAAGACGATCAATTTCGGCGTTATCTACGGTATGAGCGGCTACGGCCTGCAGCAGGCCACCGACCTCACCAGGGAGGAAGCGGAACTTTTCATCAGTACCTACTTCAAGCGTTACCCGGGCGTGAAAAACTACATTGATAACACCAAGCGGCAGGCGGCTGCCCTCGGCTATGTTCAAACCGTTCTGGGACGCAGGCGCTATATACCCGAGATCAACTCGGCCAACCGCCTGGCGCGCGAGGCTGCCGAAAGGATGGCTATCAACATGCCCGTGCAGGGAACCTCCGCGGATATCATTAAGGTGGCCATGGTCAACCTGCACCGCGAAATGGCCAGGCGGGGCCTGAAAACCATGATGACACTGCAAGTACACGACGAACTTGTCTTCGAGGTGCCGCCGGCTGAAATGGACATCATGAAGCTGCTGGTGCAGGATATCATGCCCGCCGCCATGAAGCTCTCAGTGCCGCTGAAAATAGACGTCAAGACCGGCCCTAACTGGGGCGAGATGGCCTGATGCCGGAACTCCCCGAAGTCGAGACTATCAAGAATGCGCTCGAACCATTCTTAGTCGGCCGCACCTTTTCAACTGTCAGGATTATCGATACCCGTCCCGTGCAGAGGTTATCCCCGGACGAATTCTGCAGCGGGTTGCTGGGGCGCAAAATTACAGGCATATCCCGCCGCGGCAAATACCTGATAATAGGTCTCTCAGCCGGCGGTAATCTCATAATCCACCTGCGCATGACAGGCGCCCTGCTATGGAACTGCTCCGAAAAAGAACCGTTTACACGCGTTGAGTTTTTCTTTGAAGGCGGCGGCCGCCTCATTTACACGGATGTCCGGCGGTTCGGCACCATGTACCTTGTTGCAGACCCGCAAGAGGTGGTGGGAAAACTCGGCATCGAGCCGCTCAGCCGCGGCTTCACCCGCCGGGCACTTTTCGACATGCTTAAATCGCACAGCCTGCCGGTAAAATCGTCCCTGCTCAACCAGGAACATATCGCCGGTATCGGAAATATGTACGCCGACGAAGCGCTATTCGCTGCTAAAATACATCCGCAACAGCCTGCCGATTCGCTCACAACCACTCAAATCAACAGGCTGCGCCAGGCGATTAAGAACGTGTTGACAAAGGGGATAAAGAACCAGGGCGCCAGCGTGCGGAACTACCGCGGACCGGACGGCAGCAAAGGCAGGGCACACGAGGAATTCTGCGTGGCCCACCGTGAAGGCCATCCCTGCCCGGTATGCGGCAGTCCTATCAAACGTATAGTGGTAGGCCAGCGGGGGACCTATTATTGCGCACGCTGTCAGCGCCTCAAATAAATAATTACAAGGAGTAAACCGTGACTAAAAAGAAGCGGGATATCAATGCCCTTATGAAGGACCTGTCGAGCAAGGACGGCATTACACGCAACAAAGCCAGGATCGCGCTGGTGGAAATAGGAGCACCATCGGTAGAATCCCTGGTAAAAACATTGAGTGACCCCAGCCAAACGGTCAGGTGGGCATCGGCCAAGGCGCTGGGTCAAATAATGGACCCACGGTCCATCGATGCCCTGGTAAAAGCTTTGCAGGACAGGCTCTTTGATGTG
>JAPLHK010000023.1:0-9336 GCA_026389715.1 Chloroflexota bacterium | reverse complement strand
GCTGCTGAAGGCAATTACCGATAATCCGGAATCGGAATACCTCAGGGAAGGAGCCCACCACGTATTTCATGACCTCCGGGAGGGACAATACGGCGATATCCTGAAACCGGTCATCACTTCGATGGAGGACCCCACCTTTACTCTGGATGTGCCTCTCCTGGCGCGCAAAGCGCTGCAAGCAATAGGATAGGGCAAACAATTATTCGTATTATCGAAGTTCCTATTGCATTCTGCCTTGCTTTGTGGTAAAAATTGGCCATACGTTGTAAAGGAGGTTATCAATATGCCAGCATGGATTACTAATATCGACCAGCTCGGACCCGAGAAGGTACTGCATGTTTATGATCCTGTTACAGAGTTGCGGGGTGTCGTGGTCGTAGATACCATGTCCTTAGGCGGAGCAGCGGGCGGGACCCGTATGCTGCCGGATATCACTACCGAAGAGATTTTCCAGCTTGCCAGGGCGATGACGCATAAATTCGCCATCCTGGATTTCCCCATCGGCGGCGCCAAGGCCGGTATCTGGGCAGAGCCCTCAATACATGGACCCCAGCGCAAGGAACTGATGCTCTCATTCGGAAGAGCTGTCAAAGCCCTGCTCGGAGCGGGGGTGACACTGGCGGCCGATATGGGCACCGATAACGACGATGTGGCCACGTTCTTTGAGGGTGCGGAGGTGCCCAAGAAGTTCACCGGCCTTTCAACGCAAATGGTGGACGGGGAACCACTCGAGGACCATGCCACCGGCTACGGCGTGGTGGTGGCAGCGCTGTCTGCCTGCCAGTTTGCCGGAGTTAATATAAAGAACGCCAGCGTGGCTATTGAGGGTTTCGGCAAGGTTGGCGGAGGCGTGGCGAGATACATCACCGAGTCGGGCGCCAAGGTAGTGGCCATATCCACGATCAGCGGCGCCATCTATAATAAGGACGGATTAGATATTAAAGCGCTGCTGGAATCGCGCAAGACGGCCGGGGATAAGGCCGTCATAGAATACAAAAACGCCAAACATATCAGGCCACAGGAAATGTATGGCCTTAACGTAGATATCCTGATACCGGGCGCCAGGCCTTATGTTATAACCAAGAAAAATGCCGGCAGCGTAAAGGCCAGGATTATCTCGAGTATCGCCAATATCCCGATGACCGAGGAAGCTGAGGCCATGCTATTCAAGAAGGGCGTCCTGGTAGTCCCGGATTTCATATCCAATGCTGGCGGCGTGATATTAGGCGTGGTGGATGTGCTGGGCGGAACCGCTGACGATGTATTCCGCGTGCTGCGGGATTACCTGGGGCCGCTTTCTTCGCAGATACTGAGCGAAGCCAAACAGCAGGGCATTAACCCCAGGGCGCTGGCTGTACAGAAGACCACGGCCAAGGTGCTGGCAGCCAGGCAGCAGCCGGCTGTAGCGCCTGATTTCGTACAGTTGCTCAACGAGATGAAAAAGCGGCTGGGATTAGCCGCCTGATGAGTTTGTACAGGCTATTGAAACAATATTTCGAGGAGGTGCCCTATGGCAGAATCTGCCGCTAAAGCGCTGGCATTGTTACGCGACGGAAGCCATTTCCAATGGTATGTTATCCCCCTGTTACTGCTGGTCATGTATGTCTACGCCAACGAGGTGGAACGCAGGAACTGGAGCCTGGTACTGGCCGGGTTGGCACTCTGGCTGATGGATTGGTTCAACGAGATCTGGAACGGGTTGGTCTTCCATTTCACGGGCTTCGCCCCGGTCTGGGGCACGCCGGGCAACGGGAGTTCGCTGGTTATCCTGATCGGCCTCAATATTGAGATCTGCTTCATGTTTGCCTTGATGGGCATAGTCATGTGCAAGCTGCTCCCGCCTGATAAGAACATGAAAATCCTGGGGATTCCCAACCGGCTTCTTTTCGCCGTAGTAAATTCTATACTGGCTGTGGGCATAGAGTGCCTGCTCCACTGGGTGGGCGCGCTGACCTGGGAATACCCGTGGTGGAATCTGGGCGCTCCCTGGCTCATCTGGCTCATCGGCTATCTGCCATTCTTCCTCGTCTCCTTCTGGGTTTTCGACATGAAAACGGTAAAAAGCAAGTTAATCACCGTGGGCACTATTGCCGCTGTGGACGGACTGGCCCTGATTATATTTATGGGCATCCTGAACTGGATCTAATAGAATAATTATATCGTTTAACCGAAGGCCGCTGGCATACACCGGCGGCCTTCTTTCGTTTTCCATATATCATCCGAAAGTATGGTCTTAGACTACTATATGGGCCATGTTTCCCAACTACGTATGTCCGGTTAAAATCAACCCCTGCTCCGATTACCTACGCGCGTACACAGCGTAAACTTAGACCATTCGTTAAAAAGGAGATATTTTTGGTGACTCATCCTGAAACCACGAGAACTCATCCGGGTGGTAACACGGTATCAGAACAGCCGGTAACATTTGGCAGTAAGGGCATAAAGCTTAACGGGACTATATTCATCCCCGGCAATGCCGGTAAATCTAACCGTCTGCCCGGGGCCGTCATGTGCCACGGCTATGGTTGTGACCAGGCAGTTTTCGAAAACAGCGCCCGCGCCCTCGCTGAAGAGGGCATCATAACACTCACTTTCGATTTCCGCGGACACGGATCCAGCGGCGGCAAACTGGATGGCAGCATCATCGAAGACGTAATGGACGCCTGGGAATATTTACACAACCAACCCGAAGTTGACCGCAAACGTATGGGGTTAATAGGCCACAGCATGGGGGCCTTTTCCGCCATCCTGGCGGCCGGCAAACTGAATAAGGCCAGGGTACTGGTTGCCCTCGCCTGCCCGGGCGAGATCAACAACGCGGTGGCCAGGAATACCGGGCACATAGCCCATCCCCTTTTACGGTATATTGCGGTGCTGGTCTTCCTGATTGCCACGCTGGTTAATAAGCTTAAGGTACGCGTGGAATGGAAGAAATTCATCGAATTCTGGCCGAAGATGAAGCCTTCCCAGGCGTTATCCGGCCTGGAGGATTGTTCCAAGCTCTTTGTATTTTGTTTAAACGACCTGATATCCCCTTACAACCGTTTTCTCTATTCGTACGCAGAGGCCAGCAAGCCCAAGCAGGTCATGATAGGCGCCGGCCATCACAATACCATGATGGAGCCAGGGTCGCTGCGCACGCAGTGGCATAAGTGGGTGGTGGGAGCGTTGCACGGCAGACATACTGTATAATCCATTAACGGACGTTGATAGGTACCGGCTATATTTAAGGGGGTGAGCATGGGCATCTTTGAGCGCATAGCCACTCCGGGGTAACCGAATACCTGAGACAGGTACCTTTATACTGAAGGGATGGTGAAGCTAAATCTGCTGCCTTTGCCTGCCTCACTCTCCACCCAGACCTTCCCGCCATGCAGTTCCACGTATTTCTTAACCAGGGCAAGCCCGATGCCGGCGCTGCCATGTATGCGCTGGCGGGATTTATCGGCTTTGTAGAAATGATCGAAGACATGGGGCAGATCGGTAGCGTCGATGCCGCTGCCTGAATCACTCACCGAGACAAGCACACCGTTATCTTTACTGACTTTAGCCTGCACGGTTATATCGCCTTGCGCAGAAGTAAAACGGAGGGCGTTCTCCAGCAGGTTATGCAATGCCTGCCGTATGCGGTCGCGGTCTATACTGACCGCCGGCAGATTATCGGCTACCTCAGCGCGCAGGAGCACCTGTTTGTCCTGACAGCGCGCCTGGAACACGGTTATCTCCGAGTCGATAAGCGCACCGAGGTCAGCGGTTTCCAAATTCAGTTTAAGCTGTCCCGCCTCTGCCAGGGAAAGTTCACGCAGGTCAGTTATCAGCCTGTTGAGCAGCACCGTCTCGTCATAAACCGGCGCTATTTGTTCGGGGGTCGGGGTGATAACACCGTCCAGCCACGCCTCCAGGTTTCCCTGAATTATGCTTAAGGGGTTGCGTAACTCATGGGCGACGTCCGCCAGCAACTGTTTTCGGCTCTTCTCACGCATCGGCCTGGTAACCAGGCTGCTAATAATAAATCCCAACGAAATGGCGATTGCAATCACTACAAAGGCGGCAATGCCCAGCGACCTCTGCGAATCCTCGAGGAAGTTTTGCTCGGCCTGTCCCATAGTCATCACACCTGTACTGGGGTCTTCGCACATACATGTTGCATTATGCTGCTGGCAGTAGTCGGTAAACCTGGCATTAGCCGACTGGTTCACCCAGATAGCCAGTACGCCTATGCTGAGCAGGGCCAGGCCAGCGAAAAGCAGGCTGAGCTTTATCGACAGACTATACATTGGTATGCTCCAGCTTGTATCCGACTCCCCTTACGGTAACCACCGGGTTCTCTTCTTCACCGCCAATTGTGTTGAGCTTCTGACGGATATTTTTTATATGGGCATCAATAGTGCGGTCATATCCCTCGTAGGCTTCCCCAAATGCGGAATCCATAAGCTGCAGGCGGGTAAAAACACGTCCCGGGTTCCTGGCCATTACCGCCAGCAGTTTGAACTCAGCAGAAGTCAGGTTGACGGTCTCATCCCGGTATTTTACTTCGTGCCGGTCAAAGTCCACCTGCAGGTCCCCGGTCAACAGCCGCGTGGCGGCTTTTGGCCCCTCCGAGTACCTTCGCAGCACAGCAGCCACCCTGGCCGCCAGCTCCCTGGGACTGAAAGGCTTGGTGACGTAATCGTCGGCGCCAAGCTGAAGGCCAACTATTTTGTCAACCTCATCGTCCCGCGCAGTAACCATAATTACCGGTATATCGGAAACAGCGCGTACCGTGCGGAAGACCTCGATGCCATCCATCACAGGCAAGTTGAGGTCAAGCACGATTAAGTCCGGTTTATGGCTGCGCGCCTGGTCCACAGCGCTCCTGCCGTCCCCTGCCAGGATCACCTCATAGCCATCCTTCTCAAGATAAGCCTTTATCAGGTCGCATACCTTGGGTTCGTCATCAACTACCAGTATTTTTCTGCGCGCCATCTGTATATCACCCTTTACCCGATTTTAGCATACATAACATAAAGGGACGAAGAGGTCGAGTCTTCGTCCCTTTCGCAGGAGGAATGGGTAAGCATAAAATGGGTCATTCTACAGAAAATGTTTACCTGCCGCCGCAACAGCCCCCACGATAGGTTGTTGTTTGCCCGCCTGTCCCGGCTGTATACCCCGGGCAATTAGGGCAGGTAGCACCTTGTGGAACGTATGTGTTGCCCGTCGAGTTATCCTGGCCACTGGCATTACCGCCCTGACCATATCCGGGGCAATTCGGGCAAAGCGGGCCGCGTGCGTACTGAGTATCAGCCGCCTGACTGGATACCAATGACTGCGTTGCAGCCTGGGCACCGGTACTCCTGCCCGTGACTGCGAGCGTGATACCCACTGAAGCTACGACAAGCAGCACAGCTATCAGTACGGGCACACCTACTTTCAACCAGTTATTCAATATTGGTTACCTCCTTTATTCATGGATGTACATATTCTATAACCGCATTATGAATTTATAATGAAGGGTTGAGGAGGTTTGCGTGAATAGTGGAGGGGATATCTCTATAGAACGCCGTCGACTATACTATCCGGTTGCCCGGTTTGCTTTTCGACCGGTAGTGCTGATAGACACGGAAAACGGCTGTTGCGGCACGCTCTACTGAAGGGAAGACAGCGTAGCCGGCCTCCAGCGCACGGTTAAATGACTTTTCGGGCAATCCGTCATCTCCCGGTGCTGTATTAGTGTTCATAACCAGCACAACCGGTTTGGTCGACAATTTGGCCCATTCAATGAGGGTATCCGTATGAATCTGATATTGAAAATCGCGCGGCACAAAGGGATCCTGCTCAGGCGTGGAATGAAGTAATACCAGGTCCAAACCATCCCAGCCCGCTACGGCGTTGAAGGCCTCTCTGGCCTTGTCCATCCCCCAGTAGGGATTAATATCGAGGGGGTTTTTGAATATATTCCCCGCATCTGTTTTGTAAACCTTCATAAGGGCCTGTCTCAGATCAACCGGCAACATCGGCATCTTCAGCCCGGCCCGGCAGCAGTCGTCGGACGCCTGCACACACGACCCACCACCATGCCCGAGAACTAAGGTATTTAATCCTTTTATTTCCGGGCAGCGCTGCAGTACGATAACAACATCGAACATCTCTTTCACACTGTAAACCCGTATTGCACCAGTCTGGCGTAGAAGCGTTTCCCAGGTCAGGCTGGAACCTGCAATGGCGCTGGTGTGTGAGACCGCTGCCTGTGATCCCCCTTCGGTAGCCGCACACTTGAAGACAATCACCGGTTTCTTAGCTGAGGCTTCCCTAAGTACCTGGAGCAGGCGCGGCCCATGGTTAGTACCTTCGATATAGGCAGTAATGATTTCCGTATCCGGGTCATCCGTGAAATACTCCAGCAGGTCACACTCGTTTATATCGGCAGCATTACCGTAGCTCACTACCTTGCTGAAATAAATGCCGCGCCTGGTAGCCTCTTTGATACCCAGGATACACTGGCCTCCGCTCTGAGCCAGATAGCCTACTTTGCCTGCCGTGCGTGAGAAATCCATGCCGAAAGCAAGGCCGGACCGGGGACAATAAATCCCCATGCAATTAGGGCCGATAATGCGTATGCCGTATTTTCCCGCGGTACGCAATATCTCTTGCTGAAGCTCCAACCCCACCCTATCTTCGATCTCACCAAAACCTGAAACAAAGAGGTGCATCACCCTGACCCCTTTCTCGCCGCATTGCTCAACTAATTTCGGCACCTCGCGGTTGGGGATAGCTGTTATTACATAATCCACCACCCCCGGGATATCCCCGATATTCTGGTACACTTTTAGGCCACTGACCTCCCCCACACCCGACCCGACAGCGTATAAGGGATCTTTATATCCAAAATCTTGCAGCACCCTGATGAACTGGTTACCTAACTTGAACCTGTTCTGCGAATCGGGGACAGTGCCGACAACAGCCGTGGATCGCGGATGAAAGATATAGTCTAACCCTGGCCGGGTTACCTCATTTTGTGACAATTCAATTACCCTTTCAGAACGCTATATTCTAACGTACTGAGAAGTAAAAAATCCCGTGAAAGGCCTACAGGCCCAACTGCGCAGCCACGATCTCCCTGTGGAAATCAGCATCGCCATAGGCCAATTCCCCAGCCTTGGCCCGCCGGAAATACAGGTGCATATCATGATCCATGGTAAAGCCGATGGCGCCGAATATCTGGTGCGCCAGAACTGCAACCCGCTTATATGCCTCGCTGGTCCAGGCCTTGGCCATGGATACTTCCATATCCGCCGGCAGACCTTCGCTCTCGGTCCAGGCAGCTTTATAAGTTATGAAGCGCGAGCCATCCACATCGGTCACCATGTTAGCGCAATAGTGCTGGATGGCCTGTATCCTTTCTTTGGCATAGCTGACAGCCATATACAGCGAGGGCTGCGCGCCGCCTACCATCTCGGCTCAATTGGCGACAGTTGCTTTTCTCAGTATGGATCTGATTACCGGCCAGCCGCCGTTTAACTTGCCCACCAGGTTCTTCGACGGTATCTTTACATTGTCGAAAACCACTTCGCAAAGCTTGTCCCTGCCCAGTGTTTTTAGCAGGGTGACCTTTACGCCCGGGCTTTTCGCATCAACCAGGAAAATACTTATACCGTCCGCCGGATTAGCGCTCTTACCTGTGCGCGCCGCGACGAGCAGGAAATCGGCAATATTAGCATCCGGCACGAAAAGTTTGGTACCCTTTAATATATACTGTTCACCCTTAGCTTCAGCAACCGTTTCGATAGATTCCGGCAGATAGGTGCCATCCAATTCAGTAAGCGCCAAGGTCATGATCATTTCACCGCTGCATATTTTGGTGAGATAGTTTTGTTTCTGCTCCTCCGAGCCGGCCTGCAGCAACGTAAATCCGGCTAAAACCACTGTCGAGAAAAAGGGGCCGGGGACGATGTTATAGCCCATCTCGTCCAGCAGAACGATCAAATCAAGCAGGGTTCCCCCATTCCCCCCGTACTTCTCAGGAAAGGGCAACCCTATCCAGCCCAACTCGGCCATCTTCTTCCACAGCTCCCTCGATAAGCCGGAATCGCCTTCGTCCAATTCACGCACCAGCTTTTTCGGGCACTCCTTGCTCAAAAACTCCCGCGCTGATTTCCTTAGCATTTCCTGTTCTTCATTCAAACCCAGATCCATAATTTTACCTCCCGATTTTAGCTATTATTACTTAATGAACTATCTTCTTTTCAAGCCCAGGCCGCGCTGAGCCAGGATATTGCGCTGTATTTCCGACGTCCCTGCGCCGATTACCGCCGAGATAGAATCAAGGTACCCTACGGCGAACCTTCCTCTAAGAGGCGCATGGGGCGAGCCCGGCCATAGCTGAGCCTGCTGTCCCATAATCTCCATACCGGCATCGGCCAGCTTCCTGCTGAGCAGTGTGGTGATCAGCTTGATTTCAGACGCCTCGATATTGGGAAAAAGGTTGTTATCCATCATCCAGGCAGTCTTATAATAGAGTAAATAGGCAATTTCGATCTCTATGGCAAGCTGCGACAGCCTCGCCCTTACCCTGGCATCTTCGCTTAACAATCTGCCGTTACGCCTGGTATTGCGGGCGTAATTCAGCAGGTCCTCATACCGGTGCCGGAAACCTCCCATGGATATCACCAGCCGCTCGAAGTCCAGCGCCACCATGAGATAATAGAAACCCATGTTCATATCCCCGACCACATTCTTCTTCGGCACCCTCACATTATCAAAGAATACCTCGTTAAACGAGTGAAAACCGTCGATATTTACTATCGGCCTGATAGTAATGCCCGGGCTTTTATTATCCACGATGAATAAAGTGGTGCCCTTATACGGCGGAGCGTCCATGTCCGTCCTGGCCACCATCCAGCCGCAATCCGACACATGTGCCCCGCTGCTCCAGATCTTCTGGCCATTAACTATCAAGTCGTCGCCATCTACTGTTGCCCTGGCCTGTATGGCGGCCAGGTCAGAGCCGGCATTGGGTTCACTATAAGCCAACCAGAATTTGAGATCACCCCTGACGATCTTGGGTATCCACTCTTTTTTCAGTTCCTCACTTCCGAAACGCAAAATAGTGGGACCCGATATCAGCGTGGACACGTCCATACCCGGCGCACCATGATAGCTAAGCCGTTCAAAAAATATCGCCTGCTCTACGAAAGAACGACCCCCACCACCATATTCCCTGGGCCAGGCCATGGTCAACCAGCCCCGTTCCCCCATTTTTTTCCGGACCTTCTCCACCGCCGGGTCGCGAACCTCAAATTCACCTATGGCGCCATAACCGCCAGGCCAGTACAGGTCCTTATCTGCATAGCCCGG
>JAPLHK010000025.1 GCA_026389715.1 Chloroflexota bacterium | reverse complement strand
TGCTGGCTGGCCTGCAAAACCGATCCGTCCATCAGCAAAATACACAAGAGCATGAGCATCATCATCATTGATATGAAAAGTCCCGGCATAACTACGAGGCCCCTGGTCAACCTGGCGGGCGTACACAGTTTCAACGAACTTTTCTTCGACAATGTCAGGGTGCCCGCTTCCAATCTGGTGGGTGAGGAGAACAAAGGCTTCTATATGCTCATCCCGGCCCTGGCCATCGAACGGCTGTCCATGGCACCGCACATCCTGGGAAACGGCAGACGCCTGATGGATATGCTCGTACGCTATGCCCGGGAGACCTATGACAAAGGCCAGCCGCTGAGCGCCAACCCGGTGGTACGCAACAAGCTTGCCGAAAGGGCCATAGAACTGGAGACGCTGCGTACCTTCGGACTCGAGATAATGTGGAAGATGAGCACCGGCAAGATGCCCGGATATGAGGCTGCCAGAAACAAGCTTTACAGCAACCTGGTCACCGAGAATTTGGCCAAGACAGGACTCGAAATAATCGGGGCATACTCACAGATCAGCCCCGATTCAAAATGGGCGAAGCTGAAGGGACGGCTGCAGAACCTCTACCTGCTCAATGCAGGCTGGTTCAGCGCGGCCGGCACCATAGAGATACAGAAGAACGTTATCGGCCAGTTCAAGCTCGGCCTGCCCAGGCCATACTGATAACCGCACGGTCCCGTAATAAAAATAGAAGGGCTCCTTCAGATGAAGGAGCCCTTCCTCTTTATTACTTATATAGGATCACCAGCCGCCGCCGGCGCCGCCACCACCCGAACCACCACCACCAAATCCACCGAAACCACCGCCGCCGCCCGAACCACCACCGAATCCACCGGGACCCCAGAACCCACCACCCGTTTTGTGCCAGTCGGTAGCTTTGCCCGATTCCTGTAGCTTCTGATAATTCCTGGACAGGATGAAATCTGTCAGCAGTCCCAATCCAGCAAATATCAACGGCGCGGCAACAAGTGCGGCAATGCCGCCGATGACCAATCCCAGGATTATTCCAGCTACAGCACCCCATATGCCACCCATCCAGATGCTTTTGCTGCGGGCCATGAAACCGGACAGGTAAACAGTTATAATCGTCAGGAAAAATAACACTCCTGTCCAGTCGCCCAGGGCGGATTTCACAGGGTTTTCCTCCAAAGGGGCGGGCGGAGTGCCATCCCTGATATATTTCTCTATCGAGGCCACACCTGCCGTTATCCCCCCCTCGTAATCGTTATTTTTAAACTTGGGTATCACATCATTGTCACGGATCCGGCCGGCGCGCCCGTCGGTGATCAACGGTTCCAGCCCATACCCTACCTCGATCCTCATTTTGCGTTCATCCACGGCGACCAGGAAGAGGACACCATTATCCTTGCCCTTCTTACCTATCTTCCATTTCTCGAAAAGCCTGACTGCGTAATCGTCCACGCTGTCGCCTTCCAGGCTTTTCACCGTGACCACGGCTACCTCAGCAGTGGTATCCTTTTCCAGCTGCGTAAGAGTGACGTCAAGCTGTGTTTTAACCGCGGGTGACAGCAGTCCCGCGTAATCGTTTACAAAACCCTGATATTCCGGGAAATTCGGCCCCTGGGCCAGTACGGCGGCCATTGGCATCGCAATGAGAGCCAGGCAAGCCGCCAGTACCAGAAGAGGCAATAAACGCTTCACTAAAACTCCACTTTGGGGGCCACGTCAGCGCCGGTTACAGATTGGAAGTATTGTTTCTCTGTGAAACCGAACATGCCAGCCAGCATATTGGTGGGGAAGGTTTTTATCTGCGTGTTGTATTCCCTGACCAGGTCATTGAAGCGCCTGCGCTCGACGCTGATGCGGTTTTCCGTTCCGGCCAGCTCATCCATGAGGTTTATTACCGTCTGGCTGGATTTGAGGTCAGGGTAATTCTCCATGACGGCTATCAGGCGTCCCAGGGAAGTTTCCACTTCGCCGGCTGCTTCCGCCTTGGCATCCACAGTCTGGGCGGCGCCGTACTTGGTCCTGGCATCCGCGATGGCCTGGAATACCGTCTGCTCCTGCTTCATCATGCCCTTAACAGCGTTGACCAGGTTGGGAATCAGGTCGAAGCGCCTCTGGTATTGAGTTTCCACCTGTGCCCATTGGGCATCTATGGCCTGAGATTTGGTTACCAGCCCGTTATATATGCCCATCAGGGAGACCACGATAATAATAGCCACGACGACAACAGCGCCAACCGCCGCCAGCACGCATCCCCAGGTAGATTTCATTTAGTTATCCTCCTTGCAAATATATCCCGGCGTTAGTAAGCAATTCTACACCAGCGGCATAGCGGCGACAAATCTGTTACATTGCTTGTAAACATAGCTGGTAGAGCCTATAATTACCCGCATCAAGCGAGAGGGGGTGGCAACATATGTCCGGTAATAAAGCCCTGGCGGCTCCCTGCGGCCTTTATTGCGGTGTTTGCGGCATTTTCATAGCGACACGCGACAATAACGAGAAATTCAAGGAGAAGCTTGCGCCGGTTTACGGCTCCAAACCAGAGGACCTGGTGTGCGATGGGTGCCTGTCTGAACGTGTTTTCGGATACTGCCAGGTATGTCCTATCAAGTCCTGCTGCCAGGACAAGAAAATCGAGGGCTGCCACCAGTGCAGCGATTTCCCCTGCAAATTCATCGATAATTTCCCGGTACCGGTGGGCAAGAAGGTCATCCTGCGCTCAATCCCACACTGGAAAGAGGTCAGCACCGAACAATGGATGGCTGAAGAGGAGAAGCGCTATGTCTGCCCTCACTGCGGCTTCCCGCAGTTCCGGGGTGTCAAGAAATGCCGCCAGTGCAAAGAGGCTATAGATCTCGACTGAATTATTTATTTTGAAATTTTAAATTGTATAAAATACGTCTGATCCTGGCTATTACGCTATGCGCTTTGATCACTTCTGGGTGCAATACTGCTGCGCAGGATACCGCGGCAAAGGTTGATCAGAGGTCATACGTTACCATTGGCGCCCTGCTGGGACTGAGCGGGGATGCCGCAGCGTACGGGGTATCACAGAAAAAGGGCATTGAGTTAGCGGTCAGGGAAGTCAATGACAGTAATTACCTGGCTGGCAACAGGGAGTTACGGTTGATAGTAGTGGACGGAGGGTCTTCAGGCGACTCCGCAGCCGCAGCAATTTCCACATTAATTAGCGACAACAAGGTGGTAGCAATCATCGGGCCGACACTATCTTCGCAGGCTTTTAAGGCTGACCCGGAGGCGCAGAAAAACAGCATACCTGTCATGGCAGTGAGCAATACTGTGCCTGGAATCACCTCGATGGGAAACTATATCTTCCGCTGCAGCCTGCCTGAATCAACGGTCATCGGTGGCACCATCAAGGCGGCAGCCAGCCAGCTCCGCATCGTTAAGGTTGCTTTCCTGTGGGGGAGTAATGACGATTACACCCGTGCCGGATACCAGGCTTTCCGCGACGCCGTAGAAAAGAACGGCCTGCAGGTACTTGCTGATGAAACCTTTGCGCGGGGAGATGCGGATTTCAAAACACAGCTTGAGAAAATCATCGCACGTGAACCGGATGCGATATTGGTGTCGGCGCTGGCCAGGGAGGCCTCACCGATCATCAAGCAAGCCCGTGCGCTCGGCTACACCGGACTGATCATCGGGGGCAACGGCTTTAACTCGCCCGATCTGATCACGCAGGCGGGTAGAGATGCCGAAGGTGTCATGGCCGGCACTGCCTGGAATATCGGCAATACCAACCCCCGGAACCTGGCCTTCATCTCGGCTTTCCAGAAGGCCTATGGGGTTCAACCGGATCAGTTTGCTGCCCAGGCTTATACGGGTACCTGGCTTATCGCAAATGCCGTGCGGACAGGCCGTAGCGGCGACCCCGGCGCTATCCGCAACGCACTGGCAGAAATCGCTAACTTCACCACGCCCCTCGGCTCTTTTAGCTTCGACGGTTCGCGTGAACCGGTTCATCCCTCAATAGTTCAGATTATCAGGAACGGCAGGTTTACGGTCTTCAATCCCTGAAGCAGAGGCTGTGAGTTTCAGTGTCGTTCATTTTTGCACCCACACCGGGCTTGACCATGCCACGTTGCCATCCTCCTGAACCACTTTCATGAAATAAAACGAGTCCTGGCTGAATTCATTGTCGCTGAATTGACTTTCTGCAGCCAGCATACCTTTGCCCTCGAAATTAAACACCTCGTATCCCTTTGATTTCGAGTATTTCCAGATCTCAATTTTCTGAACCGGGGCAGTCCCCTTTACCATGTAATAAATGCGGGGCGGGTTGCCGTTGTCAGCCCGGATTTCCGAACCCATGAGCGAACCGTTAACCTTAAAGTCGATGATGATGCGTGCGCCGGTAGTGCCGTAGGTATGACGCTGCCACATGGCTTCATAGAGACCGGCGCGTGTCAAATCCGTTGCCATGACGGCCTGCAGGCCATTGGGGTAATCCTGCGTTATGCCCGTCCCGAATGATTTGCTACCCCTGGCCCAGTGGTTGTCCCCTCCCGCTATGATTCCCAGTTTAAAGCCCTTTGCCAGAGCTTCACGCACATATGAGCCGTCCCCTTTGTGCGCCCTGTTGCTGGTCGCTCCCATAAGGTAAATGAAGAACGGCGTGACGTCGTGGTGGATGGGGGAAGGGGCCTCGAAGAAATCGCTGCTGCCATGCTTGGAGTAGATCTCGACCAGGCGCGTTTCCTCCCAGTCCGGCGGACCCCAGTTGTAGGGGCTGTTGGAATACATAAAGCGCCACGCGGTATGATGAGGAATCACCAGGTAGCGCTTGCCCGCCAGGGACGTACGCAGCGCATCCGGGCTTTTAACCTTATCGTAAGAGAAAAGGACGGGCGTCTCGCCCTCTGCAAAATATATATTTCGGTGTCCCTGCGGCAGGTTGGTCCACTCGTATCCCTGAAACGTGACAAATTTCCCGGCATCACTGTATCTTTCTGTCAACTCGTTCAGATAGCTGAGTTCGCCTGCATCAGGCGATATGCCCCAGTATTCAAACAGGTCGTGGATGCTGACCGCGGCGAAATCGAAGCCATCAACATTTTTGTTCCTCTGAAAAACCCATTCCGGCGCCCGGTTGGCATCTTTGCCCATGGTGTCATGCTGATGCAGGTCGCCCCAGTAAATATGTGCGCCCGCTGTTTCCCCGACCACGAGAGGGTTGCTGCTATAAGTCTTATTCGTCACATCATCACGCACGTTCAAATTATATGTCCCCGGTTTGGTGATGCGTGCCTTCAGCTTTGCCGCGCCCTTATCCGCCGCAAGGAAGGTATATATACCGTTGCCGAATTCTATTCCAGCTTGCGGGGGTATGCTGACCGTACCAGTATATTTCATCGATAGAAAACCGTCATTGTCTTCGGCCCTTACCACAAAAGTGAATTCCTCATTTAAGCCGGGCGTGCTGGGAGAGATCACTTTCAACGAAGCTGCCGGGCCTCCCCCGACCTCCAGGGTGGAATACGAGGGAACAACGCGGTATTCCCCACTGCCCGATTCGTCGGCATAGACGACCAGGTCGGCATCCGCCTCGCCGGCAGGCATCATCCAGCCCGGCCCACCGCCTGACCTGTCTCCGAGGATCAATTCAACGGCCTCACCCGAGAGCCTGGATCACTGCGGTATGGACCGCAGGCAGTCACGAACGCGTTTAGCAGGAAATCCCTGGTATTGGGAGCATCCGGCTTGCTCAGGGAAATCTTGATCCCGGCGGGCGCCATGACGCTGACAAATCCCTGCCCGGCAGGATTATTTACCTGGAGGCTATTGTTAAACATATCTTGGTATGTGCAGTCATAAAACCTGGGTACCCCACCTACCGGAATTATCTTGCCGAGGCGTAAAATAATGCCACCGCCCTGGCTTATCCCCTTCTCTCCGGTGCGGAACGTTAGCCTGGGTGTTACGTATGTATTGCGTTCTGTTATGGCGGTATCAAGGGATGTAATCCCGCCCGCCGAACCTTCCACGATTTTGCCGTCGGGGTAAACGTCCGGGTTTTGATTGATCCAGCGGAAGCTTTCCGACAGCTTTAGACTTCCCAGTATGGCCAGCGACAGAAACATGGCGCTGAATATAGATAAGACCGCGATGCGCCATTTGCTTCTCCGCCAGAGAAATAGTGTAAGGGCGAAGCCGGCATAAAGGACCACCTCTATTAAAACGGCCAGCACGAAAACGGCCCCCGGGTAAAACAGCAAATAAGTTAAGACCGCTAAGCCTATCAGCAGGGCAATCAATAAAATCTGTTTGATCATATTATTCTTTCACCTCAAATTGCCCGGTGAGCGTTAAATTTGTAGAAGACGTGCCCACCATTACTCTAAATACACCGGGCTCGACGGCCAGTTGCATGTTAACGTCGTAATATGCCAACTCTTTAACAGGTAAAGCAAATTCTACCGTAGCGTTCTCGCCGGGTTGCAGCGATAAGCGCCGGAACCCCTTCAACTGCAGCACCGGGCGCGTCAGGCTGGAAACGACATCGTTGATATACAACTGTATAACTTCATCGCCCTGCCGGCCGCCGGTATTCTTGACATCCGCCCTTATGACCACAGTGTCATCTTTGTTAACGCGGGAAGGGGTAATATGCAGGTTGCTTAAGGCAAAAGTGGTATAACTCAGGCCGTATCCGAATTCATACCGGGGAGCCACCTGGCAGTCGGTATAATCGCCCCAGAACTGCGATTTGCCTCCCGATGGCCTGATGCCGTAGTAAACAGGCACCTGGCCTGCGCTCCTGGGGAAGGTCACCGGCAATTTGCCTCCGGGATTACAATCTCCGAAGAGCACGTCAGCCACGGCATTCCCGCCTTCCTCGCCCGGCTTCCAGGCCATCAGTATGGCGGGTATCTTATCAGCCATCCAACCCAGAGCCAGCGGCCTGCCATCCATGATCACCAGGACGATTGGCCTGCCTGTTTCATGGACAGCCTCGACAAGTTGCTCCTGTGCCCCGGGCAAGCGCAGGTCAGCAGAATCGCGCATCTCCCCGCAGGTGCAATCAGGCATCAGTCCCGATTTGCCGCCAACCGCTAAAATAACGACGTCCGCCTGCCTAGCAATATCTACAGCCCCGGCGATACCATCCTCGGACCCGTCGCAAACGCCGCAGCCTGCAGCGTACAGCACTCTTGCCCCTCCAGGTAGCCTATCTTTTATTCCTTCCAGCAGCGTCACCACCCTCACAGGAATGCTATCCGGTTGTACATCTTCCACCGGCAGCCTACAACCGAGGGAATCCGCCGTCAGAGCAGTTATGCCTATATGCCCCGGGTACGTATAGTCCCCGAGCTGGTTCCTGGCACTATCGGCGTTGGGGCCGATAACGGCGATCGTCCCTGCTCCCTTATCCAGCGGCAACAGGTTATCCTCGTTCTTTAAGAGCACTATCGATTTACGAGCCGCTTCCAATGCCATGGCACGGTTATCCACGGTATCGAATATCTTTGTTACGTCGGGACTCTCAACATACGGTTTCTCGAAAAGCCCGAGCCTGAATTTCATCTTGAGCACACTGGCGACAGCACGGTCTATTATGTCAAGCGGGAATCTACCGGCGGCAACTTCCTCTACAAGCGCCGCCGTATAGCAGTCGTTCTTGGGAAGCTCCATGTCTATCCCCGCAGACAGTGACAGACGGGCAGCCTCTACCCGGTCGGATGCTATGCGGTGGAAGGTATGCAACATGAGCACCGCGTAGTAATCGGACACCACCATGCCATCGAACCCCCACTCATTACGCAGTATGGTTGTCAACAGTTCCCTGGATGCCGCGCAGGGCATTCCGTCTATTTCCTGGTAGGCATTCATGACAGAGAACGCACCGCCTTCCCTGACCGCCTTTTCAAAGGGGTAAAAATACACTTCACGCAGCATGCGCGGCGGGATATCCGAGGGCGCGTGGTTAAGGCCTCCCTCCGGCTTGCCGTATCCAGCAAAATGCTTTACGGTGGAGATAACCCCGTTACTGATATCATCGCCCTGCAATCCCCGGACATAGGCCACGCCCATTATCGCTATGAGATAAGGATCTTCGCCGAAGGTTTCCTCCATCCTACCCCATCTCGGGTCCCGGGCTACATCCAGGACCGGGGAGAGTCCCTGGCGCACACCGACAGCCAGCATTTGACTCCTGGTCACCTCCATCATCTTCTGCACCAGACCGGGTTCCCAGGTGCTGGCCATACCGATTATCTGGGGAAATACGGTGGCTTCCCTGGCCATGAAGCCTGTCAGGCACTCCTCGTGGACAATGGCGGGGATGCCCAGCCTGGTATTTTCCACCAGGAACCTCTGCAGGTCATTGACAAAAACGGCTATCCGGCCGGGTTCCAGGCCGGTACCGACCCCGGCCCGGCTGATCCCACCCAAACCATTTTTAATCAGCTTTGCAGCCTTCTCCCTTGAAAACCTCCTGTCCTCCAGCACCTCCATGGCCCAGATCGAGCCGATCTGGGCGATCTTCTCCGGCAGCGTCATTTTAGCGAGCAGATCAGCTACCCTTTC
>JAPLHK010000032.1 GCA_026389715.1 Chloroflexota bacterium | reverse complement strand
GCAGAGCATCGGCAGGCGCTACCGCAGGCAGGACGAGATCGGCACGCCGTATTGTGTAACCATTGATTTTCAGTCGCTCGAGGATAACCAGGTCACCATACGTGAGCGAGACAGCATGCAGCAGGTCAGGGTGCCGGTGTCCGGGTTGCTGGATGAACTTATGGCCAGGTTCAGCTAACAGGGGATCGTGTTTAAATCAATGATGCAGGGCGCGTGCAGCCGATCATGAAAATAATCCATTTTGCGGATGCTCATATAGGTGTGGAAACATACGGCAGCATTGATCCTGAAAGCGGGTTATCCACGCGCGTGCTCGATGAGTTGCGCGCGGTGGATGAGGTCATAGACTACGCGATAAATAGCGGCGCTGACCTGGTGTTGTTTTGCGGTGATGCTTACAAGAACAGGGAGCCGTCACCCACCCATCAGCGGGAATTCGCCAGGAGAATACGCCGCCTGTCGGAAGCCCGTATTCCTACGGTGCTGGTTGTGGGCAATCACGATCTACCGGGTTCGCCGGGCAAGGCTAACTCCGTGGAGATATTCGAGGCGCTGGATATCGATTATATCCATATAGCCGGTAAGCCGGTCATTTTGCATATTGCTACTAAGAGTGGGGAGATACAGGTCGCTGTCCTGCCGTGGCTGCGCAGGACCGCCATGCTGGTTAAGGAGGATGTAAGGAACATGGGTGTGACTCAGGTTATCGAGCAGATGCAGGAAGTTCTGGCCGCCCGGTTAGTGGAATTAGCCGCTGCCATCGATTACGGGAAACCGGCGGTGCTGGCCTCCCACATATCAGTTGCCAGTGCCAAGGCGGGGACCGAGAAGAGCATGGTCATAGGTAACGATCCGGTTGTGATGCTGAGCACCATCGCTGACCCTGTTTACGATTACGTGGCGCTCGGGCATGTGCACAGGAGCCAGGTGCTTTGCGGGGAACCCCCGGTAGTATATGCCGGCAGCCTGGAAAGGCTGGATTTCGGCGACGAGAAAGACGAGAAAGGTTTTTATGAAATAGAGATAGATTATAACGGGGCGAACAAATCTGTGAAATATGAGTTTCACAAGATCGACGCCCGTAAATTTCTAACGCTGGAGGTTGATATAGATGATGGTGACGTGGATCCCACAGGCAGCGTACTCGGCAAAATCAATGAGAATGCTGTAATTGTGGGTGGTGCGGTAGTCAGGTTGAAGATATCCCTGCCTGCCCATCTTGCGGGACAGTTAAAGGACGCGGATATTTTGAAAGCGTTAAAAGAGGCTTATAATGTAAGCATTGTCAGGGAGATAAGCCGTGCCGCCAGGACCCGCGGCGCCGGATGGTCAAATAAATCGCTTACCCCCCTGGAAGCTCTGGATAAATATATGGAGATCAACGGTGTAACCGCGGAGAGGCAAATCAAGCTGCGCGAATACGCCGAGAGAATGATAAATGAAAAACTTTGCGGGGAAAATGAATCCTAAGCAGTCTAAACTGGCCGGACAGATGGAAAAGATACGCATCCGCTTCGGCATCAGGGACAAGATACTGATCTCGTTTCTTGCCTTATCGCTCATATCTGTAGGTATCATAAGTTCGCTGGCGTTAAGATATATCGGTTCAGTTGGTGCGCTGACCAAGGAATACAGCGCTTCGATGGGCGAAACGGTTGTATCGGTGTCCATATCCGCGCTGGAAGACCAGGGCAGGCGCACCATCTACCAGAAGGCATCCGATATTGCCAAGGAGATGTATTTCTATTTACAGCTTCATCCCGATATGACCGAGGCCGAGATAATGCGTGACCCGAAACTGAATTCGATAGCTATTCAGAAGGTAGGCAGGACGGGATATACTTTAGTATATGATACGAAGGGCAAAATCCTGTTTGCTTCTGACCCGAACATTATCGGGACTAACCTGCGCAACCTGGGCGGTGAACCATCTTACTATTCATCGATCTTTGAGCGCAGCCTGCTGGGTGGGGAGGCGTCAGGCTATTACCAGTATAAGGGGCCGGCCGATACTGTCGAGCGTACCAAGTATATGTGCACCATCCCGGTGGAGTCTTCCGATCTGATTGTCAGCGCCTCCGCTTACATGGATGAGTTCTCCTCCCCAGCCGATGAAACCAAGAACAGTATAAACTCGGCAGTGGAAGAGATGAGCAAGCAGGTCGATAAACAGGCCAGGGAAGCAGAGCTCATATTTATCGCTGTGATCGTGTCAATGGTGGTTGTCGTGTCCGGAGTTTCCTTCCTGCTTTCGGAAACCATCACCAGGCCGGTTATGGCGCTGACCAAGGGTTCCGAACAATTCGCCGTTGGTGACCTGGACTATAAGTTTGATATCCACACCGGTGACGAAATGCAGGTCCTGGCAGAGCAGTTCAATAGCATGGGTGATGCGCTCAAAGAATCTTATACCAACCTGGAGCAAAAGGTTATTGAACGAACTGAAAAGGAAAGGCAACGCGCCGAGCAGTTACGTACCATTAACGAGGTCAGCCGGAAAATCAGCTCCATAGTCAATCTCGATGAACTGCTGGCTTATGTCGGCAATCTGCTGCGGCAGACCTTTCATTTTTATAATGTGAATATCTTCCTCTTCGAGCCGAATTCGGGCAAGCTTATGCTGAAAACTCTGCATTTCAGTGGGCAGAAGAATGTTATACCGGTGGGAGTACCACTGGAGATAGATGACGAGGGAATCATAGGGAAAGCTGCCAGGTCGGGCGAGTATGTGCTGGTTAACGACCTCGCGTCCCAACCGGGATACCGCAAAGCTGACAGTACGAGCGAAACAAGATCTGAACTGGTTATACCTGTAAAGATGGGTGGGCGCGTGTTGGGTGTGCTGGATATAGAAAGCGCAGAGGTGGACGGGTTTGATGAGGCCGACGTATTTACGGCCCAGACCCTGGCGGACCAGCTTGCCGTAGCTATTGAGAATGCTCGCCTTTACCAGGAAACGAGGTCCATGGCCGTTACAGAGGAACGCAACCGTATGGCACGTGAAATCCATGACACTCTGGCGCAGGGCTTCACCGGCATAATTCTGCAGCTTGAAGCTACGGAACAGGCGTTGGGCGAGACCAACGATGATGTGCAAAAACACCTCAACCAGGCGCGCAGCCTTGCCCGCAAGAGCCTGGCTGAAGCACGCCGCTCGGTGTGGAACCTCAGTCCGCAGGCGCTGGAACAGCTCAGGCTCGATGAAGCCATTAAACATGAGGTCGACAGGTTCAAACATGACAACGGCATAGACGCCACGTATACACAGTACGGTGAAAGGCGCGATATTCCGCCGGAGATGGGGACTGCCATGTTCCGCATTTGCCAGGAGTCGCTGGCTAACGTTGCCAAGCATGCGCAGGCAACCAGTGTGGAGGTTGTGCTCGATTTTGAGGGTTCGGAGATAGACTTGATTATAAAGGATAATGGCACGGGATTTGACCTTGAAAACGGCGGTAAGGTGGGAAGGAGCGGGGGTTTTGGCCTGATAAGCATGCGCGAGAGGGCGCTGGGGCAGAACGGTAAATTCGATGTGCAGAGCGAAAAAGGCAGTGGTACCGTGATAAAAGTTTCTTTCCCGCTGGCTTAGGAGGTTTATAAGTGGAGGAAATAAGGATATTGATTGTTGATGATCACCCGGTTGTCAGGGAAGGGATCGGTTCAATGCTGCAGAAGGAAGCTGATTTCAAGGTAGTTGGCGAGGCCTCCAATGGCCTTGAGGCTGTCGAGAAAGCCCGCGAGTTGACTCCCGACGTCGTGTTGATGGATTTGCGCATGCCGGAGATGGACGGTGTGGAAGCGATCAGCAGGATCAAGGCGGAGAAACCGGAAGTTAAATTTATCATCCTGACCACTTACTCGGATGACGAATACATTTTCAAGGGAATTGCGGCGGGCGCGAGGGCCTACCTGCTCAAGGACGCGCCGCGTGAGGAGCTTTTTAAGGCCATCCGGATGGTATCGCGAGGTGAATCACTTATCCAGCCGGTGGTCGCCTCGCGTGTGCTGGATAAACTGGCCGAATTGTCACGTAAAACCCCTGCGGGAGACACTTTGTCTGACCGTGAAATTGAAGTTTTACGGTTGATGGCTGGCGGCGAGTCGAATAAAGATATAGCTGACCACCTGTCTATTACGCAAAGCACTGTGAAAACGCATATCACCAGCATATTCCAGAAGCTGAACGTCACAACCCGCACGGAAGCTGTAACAAACGCATTGAAAAAAGGGATAATCCAACTTTAATCATACTTTAGTATGATTTTACATCAGCGTAAAGGTTGACCGGTATGTCAACCGTATTATATTTAAAACCGGACTATATCCCGATTATGCCTTTGCTTAGAATACTATAGACTGTACATAGTGTTATTTAAGACCAGTCAGAATGTGTTTAAATTTAGAAAGGTGATAAATGGAAGAACCGATAAGAGTGATGATTACCGATGACAACGAGGTGGTGCGCGAAGGGCTCAAGAGCATCTTCGAGGCCCAGAAAGACATATTGGTCGTAGGACAGGCAGTCGATGGACAGGACGCGGTTGAAAAGGCCGGGAAGCTGCAGCCGGATGTAATACTGATGGATGGCCAGATGCCCCGGATGGACGGTCCCACAGCCATCAGGGCGATCAAGAAGATCATGCCGGATGTGAAGATACTCTTCCTCACGGTTTACGGCGATTACGCTGGTGACGCGCTGGCTGCTGGTGCAAGCTGGTACCTGACCAAGGACTGCCGACGCCAGGATCTGCTCGAGGCTATCAGGGCTTTGGCGCAGAGCGCGCGCCTCAAGGTCAGGCAGGCCGGTTAAAGTTCCGGAATATTAATAAAAGCCCCGCTTGTAGAAGCGGGGCTTTTTTACTGGCGTAAAGTTACGGAATGGTTTTACCGTGTAAGCCGGGAGCTGATAAAAACACCTGCGCACAATACTGCGGCGGCCAGGAAGAACCAGCCGAGCAGCCATACCAGCCTGTTCTCTTTAACCGGGAGAAACAGGAAGCTGACTCCCAGCAGGATAAAGGCTAAGCCGAAGAGATCCGCATCAGGCAGCGTTTTGAACGCAATGATCAAGCTGCCTACCAGGATGAGAAATACCTTGGCTGAGAGAGATAAACTGCTGGAGTTTTTAAACATGTCTCTGATCCAATTATTTTTTCTGCTGCCCCGCTTTAACTTCCTCTACCAGCGCACGGCGGTCGACCTTACCGCTGGCCAGCAGCGGCAGCAGCGGGCGCACCTCGATCTGCTTGGGTATCTTGTAGTTGGCCAAGTGCTTTTTGCAGAGCTCGCGCACCGCTTCGGCGTCTACCGTCTTGCCGGGCACAGGCATGATAAAAGCCTTGCCTACCTCCTGCCAGGTATCATCGGGTATGGGTATAACCGTGACAAAGGCCACGCCCGGGTACTGCTCGATAACCGCCTCTATCTCGCGCGGGTAGACGTTATAGCCGCCCGATTTGAACATCTCCTTGGTGCGGCCTACGATCTTGATATAGCCGCGGCTGTCCATGGTTGCCAGGTCGCCGGATTTCAGCCAGCCGTCCTTCGTCAGCGTTTCCGCGGTGGCTTCCGGGCGGTTCCAGTATCCCTTCATGATCAGGTCGCCCTTCATCCATATCTCGCCTACCTGGCCTTTGGGCACTTCCTTGCCGCTACTGTCGACAAGTTTGATTTTGAAAGGAGGATAGCACCTGCCGGCCGTCTGTATGAGATCCTCCATGGAGTCGCCCGGTTTTGAGTAGGTAATAAAGCCGGCATTCTCCGTTTGCCCGTAACCGGTCATCAGCGTGGCCCCTGTTTTCGACAACCTTTTGACCATCTCCTCTGAGGCTGCCGAACCTGCCCAGATTATGGTCTCCAGGCTGGACTGGTCGTAGCTGTCGTAATCCGGTAGCATAAATTGTAGCATGAACATGGCGGGCACCTGTCCCATGAAGGTAACCTTCTCATCCTGTATGGTTTTTAACGTGGCGGCAGGGTCAAAGCGGTCCATCAGCACGATAGTCGAACCCCAGTGCAGGCCGCCCATGGCGAGTTCTACGGCGCAGGCAACATGGTTGATAGGGAAATGGATGAGCGATTTGCCCTCACCGCGCTTACCGGTCTGGGCGAGGAAGTGCTCGTTCTGAGCGGCGGCGCTGGCGATGATATTCTTGTGGGTCAGCAATGCTCCCTTGGGCTTGCCGGTCGTACCGGATGTGTAGATGATGAGCGCCGGGTCGTCAGCCTTCACCTCTTTCACGCGCTTGCCCAGGGCGGCATCTAAATTGCTGCGGTCTTTAGCGAGCTCCGCCTCCCAGTTCAGCGTACCTTCCCAGGCGTTGTCGATGATGACTATGTGCTCAAGTCCGGGGTTGGCCTCTTTCAGGGCGACGACATCGTCCTTATAGTCGCGCATCAATGCATCGTAATTCCGCACTATGAATCCAACCTTTGGCTTGGCATCGCCAACCATGTAGAGGAATTCATCGCGCGTATAGCGCGGGTTAAGCCCGAACCAGATGCCTCCCACCATGGCTGTGGCCATGTAGGTGTAGAAGAACTCGTCGCGGGCGGCACAGAGAGTAAAGACCCTGTCGCCTTTCTTAACTCCAAGTTCAAGTAATAGTTTGGCTACCCTGAGTGTTTTATCGTAAAACTCTTTATAGGTGACCCGCTTGTCCTTGAAAATCAGGGCCTCTTTATCGGGGAATTTGTCCGCCCAGCGCCTAACGTATTGCCAGATAAGTTTTTCTTCTGCCATGATTTCTGCCTCCTGTATTTAATAATAATGCTAACCGGTGATATCGAATTTGGGGGCTCCGGCCTCCGGCACGTAGTGCGGCGGTCTTTTCTCAATCGCCGCCGTAATGCCTTCAGCCATATCCGGGGATATCTGGTTCCTCTCCCACAATTCAGATTCGAACAGGTACAGGTCCGACATACGCGCTACCGAAGCGGCATTGACCTGTTTTTTAGCGATGCGCAGGCCCAGCGGGCCGCGCGTAAGCAGCTTTTGCGCCAGTTCCTGCGCGGCGGGCACCAACTGCTCCAGGGGTACCACCCTGCTTACCATGCCAATCCGGTAGGCCTCCTCAGCGTTGACCGGGTCGCCGGTCATGATGAGCTCCTTGGCTTTGGCAGGGCCGAGCAGGGCTACGAAACGCGGCGTGGCGCCCCAGCTCAGGAATACACCGAGGTTTATCTCGGGAACGCCCATTTTGGCGTTATCGGCCGCTATCCTGAAGTCGCAATTCATGGCGATGCACAGCCCGCCGCCCATGCACGGCCCGTTGATGGCGGCTATGGTTATCTGCTCAAGGTTCTCAATCGCCATCATCAGGTCATGTGAGAAAAGCTGCCAGATCCTCTCGTTGGGCAGTTCCTTCTGCGAGGCATGCTCTTTAAGCGACTCCCTTCTAAAATCGAAGCCTC
>JAPLHK010000054.1 GCA_026389715.1 Chloroflexota bacterium | reverse complement strand
GCGTCTACAACGTGGCGGGCAAGGCAACTATTTCCTCCGGCACGATGACCAAGGACACTTCTTTCGATCTCAATTACACGAAATAGCAGGCTGCTTATTTGGGTCACGATTAGTGCCTCCCGGGTGTTCCCCCGGGAGGCACTTCTTTTAGGCTATTGTCTTATGATGAAGAGTACGTTGGACAAAGAAAAGGGGCCTTAATTGAGGCCCCTTTATTAACCGTTATATAAAACTCTTTACTTGAGATATTTCTCACGGATGTAAGCGTTATCCTGGCCAATGCCGCATTTCACCCATTTGACACGCGGGGGAGATTCGGACATCTTGATAAAGTTAACCGGCATGGTGAATTTACCCAGCATCTCATCGTCAAATTCCTGGAATGAACGCCGCTTGTTCCAGTGCGGGTTCTGCCGGGTTGTGGCCGGCTTCTGCACTTCCATAATGATCGGCACACCACCACCCCGCCACTTTGAACGGGCGGATTTGATACTGTAGTCAAGAGCTTTCTTGACCAGCTCGCCGGAGGTATATTTAGTCGTCTGCTCCTCGATAATCTTGTAGAACTCCTCGATCTGGGTGAGGATGTCGGGAATGCGGTCAAAGGTAAAACGGTAGTCATCTTCGTGCTTCCAGAGATTGAGTACTTTTAGCAATGCTCTGAAATCGTGGTCCCTGCCGGCAGCTATGGCTACGATGCCATCCTTGCTTTTCCAGAACCCGTAAGGGTAAATGGCAAAGTCGTGTTTACCGATCCTCGGCCGGGCCTTATCCCAGGTGAAACCTATGGTCACCGGGTAGCCTACCAGTGAAGCATACGAATCGGCAGTGGCTACATCCACTATCTGGCCTTCCCCGGTGGCCTTTGTATAGTACCGCGCAATAGCGCCACCCAGGGCTGCCTCCACGCCCGATATGTACCAGCCCAGCCAAACGCCTGCCCTCAAAGGCCAGTTCCATGGCTCCCCCTCTCCCGGCATGTCGCCGATATTAGCGGCCACCCCTGATGCGGCCTGAGCGGTAATGTCCGAATCAGGGATATCTATATATTCCTGCGCCTTCTTGCCGTACTGGCCATAGGGGCTGATGGCGATATACACCAGGCCCGGGTTTATCTCGCTCAATTGCCGGTAGCCTATACCCCAGGCATCCATTTTACCCGGCTCATAAGTCTCGATGATTACATGGGCTTTCTTCGCCAGTTTCTTTAATTCTTCCCTGCCCGCCTCCTCCCGGAGGTCCAGGGTCATATAGCGCTTGTTGCGCGCTTCCATGATGAATGGAACGCCCACGCCTTTGCGGTTGACACCGTAAGGTGTAATCTTGCGCGAGGGGTCACCCCCGGGGGGCTCGATCTTGATTACCTCGGCGCCGAATTCCGCGTAAATGCTCGAGCATATATCACCTGACAGGTTCCCATAGCTCATGTCTAGGACGACCGCGTCATCGATGACCTCATCTTTGCCATCCGGGTTCATCATCCCCTTGAGGAATATCTCACGTTCTTTGCGGCTACCGCCGTATCTTACCAGGATTTGTTCTTTTTCTTTTTTACTCATATAACTGCCCTAATTTATTCTCACTTGTAATTGAACATGGGATCTTCTGCTATATCATAATAAACAGGCGGTTTGATGCCGGGCCTATCATCCCAGTTACCAATGACACGCTCCTTCTCCAGTTGCTTGATTTCCTCATCTGAATAGCCAAGTATCGTCCTAAGGATGTAACGGTTATGATAGCCTAACGGCCTTGCCAGCCATTTGATCCTGCCGGGCGTCTTGCTAAGCATGGCAGACGGGCCTGGCAACATTAATTTCCCGTACATTTCATCGGTGAATACAATAACGCTGCCCCTCTCCTGCCGCCATTCATCATGAGTTATCTCGTAATCGTCTTCTACCTGTGCTATAGCAAAATGATGTTTTTTGGCCAGTTCAACAAGGTTATCAATATTGCTGCTGCCCACCCACTTGGAGGCGATATCGTAAAGCTCCTTGGCATTCTCGGCCTTAAGCCTTTCAAAGGTGTCCTTATACTTGTTTACCAGTTCCGGCCGCCCTATTGCCTCGCAAATACCCTTGTATTGCTCGTCGGTTGCGGCGGCAACCGCCACGAATTTTCCGTCGCAGGACTTAAATATGCCGGACGGCGCCATGGTGGGATCCGTGTTGCCTGCGCGGCCCAGGTCCTCGTTGGTAATGCTTTCATAAGTGAAGTTGGGGAGTATCCTCATTAAAGCTTCGGCCTGGGCCAGGTCGATATATTGCCCCTTGCCCGTCTTATTGCGGTAATTCAACGCCATGATGACCGCCATGGCGCCTATATTGCCGGGTAAGAAATCACCAACATAATCCGGTAATTTATAATACTTATCCGTATCTGGATAGCCGGTCAGGGCGATAGCGCCGCTGGCTGCCTGCGCCAGCAGGTCCCATCCCGGGAAAAAGCGCATCGGCCCGTACTGGCCATAGGTCGCGCAGCTCAGGTAAATGATGCCCGGGTTCGCCTTGCTTAACTGGCTGTAGCCAATGCCCCAGGTATCGGTGGTGCCGGCAGCGAAATTCTCGATGACTACATCGGCTTTCTCCGCCATCTTCAAGATGATTTCTTTGGCCTTGGGGAGCTTGAGGTTGAGCGCAAAGAAATATTTTCCGTACTGTACGAAATGGAAACAGACACTGGAGTGCCTCCAGAAGCTGCCCCAGTAAACACCGAAGCGCCAGAGGTCCCCAACCCATGGCAATTCGAATTTAATTACCTCGGCGCCGTACTGGCCGAGAATCTTGGCAGCCGTGGGACCATATATAACATGTGTGAAATCAAGCACCCTCAAGCCTTTGAAAACCTCCGGCTTCTCTTTTGTTTTGGCGGGATCGAATATTTTTTTTGTATAATCGAAATAATTTTCCATACTTTAAATCCCCAGGTAAGCCTTCCTGACCGAATCGCTGCTCAGCAAGTTTTCGCTGCTGTCCGACATCACCACCCGGCCGTTTTCCATGATGTAACCGCGGCTTGCGATGAGCAGGGCCTGCTGGGCATTTTGCTCGGACAATATCGTGGTGATTTTTTCATCTTTTAATTTGCTGATAGTGTCGTAAACCAGCTCGAGTATCTTGGGCGCCAGGCCGAGGGATGGCTCGTCGACCATCAATAGTTTGGGGTTGGACATCAGTCCCCGTCCTATAACCATCATCTGCTGTTCACCGCCACTGAGGGTGCCTCCTAACTGGTTTTTCCTCTCCCTTAGGATCGGGAACATGACGAGTACGCGCTCCAGTGTCTGCTGCCTGGACGGCCACGCATTGTTGTTATACGCCCCAACCAGCAGGTTGTCGGTTACCGTCATGTAGGGAAAGATGCGCCGGGCTTCGGGCACCTGCGCTATGCCCCGCTTGACGATCTCGTGGGTCGGCAATTTCTCGATATTCTGGCCTTCAAACGTTATGGTGCCCTGGGTTGGCTTCAGCATACCCAGGATGGTGTTGATGAGCGTTGACTTGCCGGCGCCGTTGGAGCCGAGCAGCGCAACCATCTCGTTGTCGTTGATGGTCATATTCACGCCATGGAGCACCGGTGTGATACCGTAGGCTACATATATATCTTTTATTTCAAGCATGGCACGATCCTAAGTAGCATTCTATTACGTACGGGTCGTTGGCAATTTCCTGCGGCGGGCCCTCGGCAATCTTCTTGCCGTAATGCAGCACCACCACGCGCTGCGCTGCTTTCATCAGGGCCGCCATTACGTGCTCGATCCAGAGTATGGTTACACCAAACTCTTCCTTGGCGCGCTCAAGCAGGCGCACCGCCTTCATCGCTTCACCGGGATTCAGGCCAGCCATGACCTCATCGACAAAGATCAATTTAGGCGTGGTGGCCAGTGCCCTGGCCAGTTCAAGGCCCCTTGCCTCAAAAAGGGTTAGGTCCTTTCCCAATACGTTGCGCTTGCTGAACAGTCCACAGAACTCAAGGTAATGCGTGGCCTCTGTCGCGGCGTCCTCGAGGCTCTGGTTCTCCCGGTCTTTGCCGTATAACGCGCTCACGGCCACGCTCATCAGCGCCGTCAGTTCCGGGAACGGCCTGGGTATCTGGTAGGTACGGCTTATGCCGAGCTTGCAGCGTTTGTATGGGGCCAGCCTGGTGATATCATGGCCCATGAACTGTATGTCCCCCGTATCTGTAAGGTATTTGCCGGTGATAAGATTGATCAGCGTCGTTTTCCCGGCGCCGTTGGGGCCCATCAGGCCCAGGGTTTCGCCCTGGTTTATCGAGAAACTGACGTCATTGACGGCCATCAGGCCGCCGAAATGTTTTGAAACTCCGTTCACTCTCAATATCTCGGTCACTTTATTATCTCCTCACGTGCAGGGTGGGCAGGTATTCCCTGTAGCGGCGCTTCCTGTACAGGCCGAATAGCCCCTCCGGCAGGCTGAGCAGCAGTACGAGCAATATGATGGGGAAAACAACCTGCGCATAATCGCCCACCACCATCCCCAGCAGGAGCTCCAGGAAGGCAATGAAGTATCCGCCGACCACGTTGCCATATATCTGCACCCGGCCGCCGATCATGCTGACCATCAGCACCTTCAACATGAAGGTGAGCGGCAGGTAGGTTATGCCAGAGAAGGTGCTGTAATAATGCGCGTAGAACCAGCCTATCACAGCGATCATGGTCGCCGGTATGGCAAAGCTGATTATCTTCATCTTGTTGACATTGACGCCCATAGCCGCGGCCACTTCTTCGTCGTCGTTGATAGCGGCCAGCGATGCCGAGAACTTGGAGCGTGTAATCTTATCAACTATGAACATGTAAAGCAGCATCATCAACAGCGACAGCAGGCATATCATCAACTGGTTTAGCGTGAAAGAGCCTACGTTGATCATGGGGGCCACGCCGAAGAGGCCGGTATCGCCCTTGAAAATGTCCGTATAGATGAAGGTTACCTCGAGGAAAACCAGGGGGAAGAGCAATGTCAGCAGGGTGTAATACAGGCCGCCAGAGAGGATGGCCAGCGGGCTCATCAGCAATCCGAAGATGATACCGGTAACTATAGCCACCAGCAGCGTCACGGCGGGCGGCCAGCCAAGATGTATGCTGCAGAGCGCCGCGGCATAACCGCCGGCGCCGATGAAGAACTGCGGCCCAAAATTCATGCGCCCGGTACCCAGCGTCATCCAGCCCAGAGGTATAGCGATCGCCGCCAGGAGGTTGGCATCTATTATGGTCGGCAGCATCTGGGGGTAAAGGAAATACGTTACTATCGGGAGTAAGAAAAGTAAACCAACATAGATCAAAGGATTGCGCCAGTACCTGGGTTCGATGTGCCATTCAAATTTTTGCTTGCCGGCACGCAGCACGAGTTTTTCGCGTTTTACTTCAAATTCCATTTAATCACCACAAACTTTCTGTTTTCGCTATTCCCTGCGGCCTTACGATAAGCATCACTATTACCACGGCAATTGCCAGCAGGTTCATAAACCGGGGCTCAGCTATTATAAAGGATGCAAAGGCATGGGTGAACCCGATGATATAGCTGGCTATTATGGTGCCTCTGATATTGCCCAGTCCGCCCATCACCGAGATAAGGATCGCCGTTACCATGTAGCCCCATCCCATCGTCGGGTCCAGCGCCCATACCGGGGCTATCATCAGCATGGCGATGATAACCGGGAGCAGCACCAGCACCATAATCAGCATGTAGATCTGCTCAACCTGTATCCCCATGATCTTGGCCGAGCTGATATCGTAGGATATAGCCCGCACAGCCAATCCCGTCTTGGTGAAGAGGAAGAACAGCACGAAGAGGGCGGTAACCACGATACCTACGGCGGCCGCCAGTAGCAACTGTATGGAGATATTGGTGGAAGCTACAGCTAAGCTGCCCGGTATGATGGTAGTGGGCAGGTTCACCGCCGACTGGATCGGGTACCAGCGGTTGGCAACCTGCTCGGAGATTATGGCAATCAGCAGCAGCCCGGTGATGATCTTCTCCTCCATCTTCAGGTATTTGGCTATTATCCCTTTATATATCGCAATAGCTATGCCCGCCTGTACAACTACCATAAGTGTGATGGATAGCCATAACGGCAGGCCGAGCGTGTGGAAAAACAGCCAGGTGAGATAGATGGTAGCCACGAAGATGTAGGCGTAGCCCAGGTGAAAGATTCTGAGAACACCACAGATGAGGGAGAAACCGATGGAAACCAGCAGATAGAGAGAACCAAGTAACAGGGTGTAGACCAGCGTCGTTTCAATAATTGTCAGCACGTTTTACCCTTCTCTACTTATTTTTTCCTCCTCCTCCCACGGACATCGAAGTAAGATGCTACCAGATAAATTTAAGACTGTCAACACATCTTATGTAAATAGACGCAAATATTTTCAAACTCGAATTACGTGTGAACCAGATATGATGTCGGTTGACCGCCAGTCAATTCTTTAACCGACAGGTCAATCGGTGAACATAGCGACGTACTGACCGGGTAAGCAACAGGGTACACAGCCATAGATGTCATCTGTTATAATCTTGTTAATCCTAAAACGTGTATGATTAACAAACCTTTATTCGGCACCAGTGGAGTGAGGGGTGTGGTTAACCAGGACCTTACTCCTGAATTATGCAAGAACGTGGGCAGGGCTCTCGGCACCCTGTTGCCCTCCGGAGCGGCGGTCTGCCTGGGGACTGACTCACGCTTGAGCCGTGAACTGATTAAATCCGCCGTAAGCGAGGGGCTGACCGAAACCGGTATTAACGTGGCACAACCCGGCATCTTGCCGACTCCGGCACTCGCCCTTCTGACCCGCGAGGTCGGCTTCAGCGCCGGCGTGATGATTACCGCATCCCACAACCCTCCGGAATTCAACGGGATAAAGCTGTTCAACGCAGACGCTATCGGGTACAGCCGGGCGCAGGAAGAGCAGGTCGAGCAAATTTATTACGGCGGCCGATTCCGCGCCGGAAAGACCGGGGCAGTCGAGCAGGTCCCACTCATGAAGGACAAGTATTTCACATTTATCAAGGCGCTTACCGCAGGCTGGAACTTCAATTACGGCCTCAAATTGATGATCGACCCCGGCAATGGCGCAGCCGCCGGCTTTGCCAGTGAACTTTTCCGGCAGCTCGGGTTTACAGTCATACCGGTCAACGATGTGACGGATGGACGCTTCCCGGGCCGCAGTCCGGAGCCCAAAGAGGATACGCTCCAGGCTACTATCAAGTTCCTGCGGCAGAAGAACGCCGACCTGGCCATCTGCTTCGATGGGGACGCCGACCGTGTGGTTTTCTGCGACCAGCAGGGCTTTATCGGCTTCAACGAGATGATCGCTTTTGTTTCAAGGATAGCCATGCAATCGTCCGGCAAGCTTACCGTGGCTACCACCGTAGAGACGGGCATGCTGCTTGACCTTGCTGTCAGGGACCTCGGCGGCCGTGTCATGCGCGGCAGGGTGGGAGATGTTTACGCCGCCCATTTAGCCAGGGATAACGATGCTGCCCTGGGCGTTGAATCGGTAGGGGTCTATATCCTGCCGCAGGCCGGTTACTACCCCGACAGTATATTCGCCGCCTTGACTTTGCTCGGTTCAATCAGGCAGGCTGCTGATATCAGGTCCTTTCTCAATACTCTCCCGCCTCTGCATTATTATAAAGACAAGGTGGCCTGCTCAAACGAAAATAAGGCGGTGGCCGCGGAACTGGTCAGTAAGAAAGCGGTATCACTGAAAGCCTCTCGCCTCAATAATTTAGACGGGCTACGCTTCGAATTCGACGAAGGCTGGATGCTGATCCGTGCCAGCGGTACTGAACCGGTCATACGTGTCCTGGCTGAATCCGGCAGCCGGACATTTGCACGCAGCCTGCTCAACCGGGGTATGCTTATAGTTCAAGAAGCAGTTAAGGAGGCCGGAGCATGAAGGTAGTATTCCTTTGCGGCGGCATCGGGAAAAGGATGTTCCCCATTACCGAGGACAAATTCCTGCTGGATTTCATGGGCAGCCCGCTGCTGGCACACCAGGTAGAACTGGCCCAGCAGGCTGGTTTGGACAATTTCGTCATCATCTGTAATCCAGGCAATATCGACCAGGTGAAAGATATCACAGCATCAATAAAGGGAGCAAAATTTCAATTCGTTCTCCAGGAGCAGCCGCTCGGCATTGCTGATGCGCTGAAGGCCGCCGCGCCCCTCCTGGACAGCGCTGTAATCGTTGTGAACCCCAACGATGTTTTTGATAGCTCGGCTTATAGTATCTTATTGGACGCCTATAAACAGCGGGCCGCCTCCTCCTATATGCTGGGCTTCCGTGTCAAACAGTATTTCCCGGGCGGTTACCTGGCGGTGAATGAACGTGATGAGCTGACACGTATTATGGAAAAACCGGAGCCTGGCACGGAGCCCGGAGACCTCGTGAACATATTGCTCCACCTCCACACAGACATTCATAAGCTATTTGAATACATCGATATCGTGCAGACAACGCGGGATGACGTCTATGAATGCGCCCTGGACGGCATGGCACGCCATGCCTACAAGATCAAGGTAGTTCGATATGAAGGTTTCTGGGCGCCGATTAAATATCCCTGGCATATCTTTGATGTCGTCAGGTATTTTCTGGACGGTAGCCAGCGCAAGGTCCCTCCTTCAGCGGCCGTCTCTGAGAGTGCTACAGTAGCTGGTAATGTAGTCATGGGCGAAAACGTCCGCATCCTTGAGAACGCGGTCGTACGCGGGCCGGTCTATATCGGGCCAAATACCATTATCGGCAATAACGCCCTTGTCAGGGAATACAGCCATATCGGGGCAGACTGCGTAGTGGGCTTTTCCACCGAGATAAAAGGCTCTTATATAGGTAGCGGCTGCTGGTTCCACTCCAGTTATATCGGCGACTCAATTGTCGGCAATAACTGCTCCTTCGGGGCAGGCAGCGTAACGGCTAACTTCCGCTTCGATGAGAAGGAGATATCCGTAAAGTACGGCGGACAAAACATGGGAACGGAAAGGGACCATTTCGGGGCTATTATCGGCAACAACTGCAAGACAGGCATAAACTCTGGCATACTGCCGGGACGGCGCGTGGGACCCAACTCCATCGTCGGCTCCCATGTATGCCTGGCTGATGACCTTGAGCCCAATACGGCAGCCCTTGGCGCGCCCGCTAACCACCTGGTTAAGAATACCGTCGGACTGAATGATGCAATGCAGCAGGGACTGAAGGATACACCGCCAAATAATGGTTGATTCAAAGAAAATAAATCTGCCCCGGCATGTGGCTATTGTCATGGACGGCAACGGCAGGTGGGCTAAAAAACGCGGCAAGCCGCGCCTTTATGGCCATAAGCAGGGCGCACTACGGGCCCGCGACTTCGTGGAAATGTTTGCTACCTATAATATCCCTTACCTTACCCTGTACGCTTTTTCAACTGAGAACTGGAGCCGCCCAAAATCGGAGGTTAACGGCATTTTCAAGCTCCTGTCTGAAAACCTCGACAAGGCGATTCAAATAGCGCACGGACAGAATATCCGCATCAGGCACCTCGGCAGGATGGACAGGCTTCCTCCTGAGATACAGAAAAAGGCCAGCAATTGTAACAAGCAAAATAAAGGCTGACAAAATAGATGAAATGCTCGTTTCCGGGCATCTTTATACGGCCGGCATGTCGGATCCAGACCTTCTCATCCGCACCGGCGGAGAAATGCGCCTAAGCAACTTCCTCATCTGGCAGGCGGCCTATGCTGAACTCTATTTTACCCCGGTGCTGTGGCCGGACTTTGGCCGTGAGGAACTGGAAAAAGCTCTCTCCGTTTTCAGCAAAAGACAAAGGCGGTTTGGCGGCATCTGAAAGCTCCACTGATTGCCGGTTTAGTTAATATTATCAAGGTTCAATATGTACGATGTTATTATCATAGGCGCTGGAGTAACCGGCAGCTACGCAGCGGGCGAACTTGCCCGGTTGGGATACCATGTTTGCGTCCTGGAAAAACAGGAGCAGCCCGGCCTGAAAACGAGTTGCACCGGCATCATCAGCCTTGAATGCTTTGAGATGCTGTCGATCGATCACAGCCTTATCCAGAATCAGGCACGGTCTGCCCGCATTTTTGCGCCGTCGGGAAAATACCTTCGGATAGAACGTGAAGGCGCTCAAGCTTATATCCTGGACCGTCCCGGACTTGATCGCCTGATGGCCCGTAAAGCTCAGCAAAAGGGGGCGGAATTTCATTTTTCGACCCCGGTTACCGCCATCCGCCGCGAAAACCGGCATGTGACGGTAGAGGCTACCGCCATCCAGTCTGAAACGGCCTTATTCAGGGCCAGGTGCGTCATAATCGCCTGCGGCGCTGCCGGCGGCCTGGCACAATCTGCAGGCCTCGGCCGGATTCGTGAATTTGCTCATGGCGCCCAGGCACAGGTGGAATGCACTGATGTCAGCGAAGTGGAGATATATTCAGGCCTAACAACTGCGCCCGGCTTTTTCGCCTGGCTGGTTCCTGCCGGCGGAAAGCAGGGCAAGGCTGGCCTGCTCTGCCGCGGTAATCCCAGGCCTTACCTAACAGCATTATTGGACCGGTTGCTCAAACAGAATAGGATTACTTCGATTACATCTGACATACGCTATGGCAGTATCCCTTTGAAGCCACTATCGAGGACATACTCGGACCGTCTGCTGGTTATCGGTGATGCCGCAGGGCAGGTCAAGCCAACTTCGGGCGGCGGCATTTATTTCGGTATACTCTGTGCCCAACAGGCAGTGCTGATATTGGACGAATGTCTGAAAAGCGGCGAATTATCGTCAGATAGGCTATCGCTCTATCAGAAACGCTGGCATAAACTATTGAAAAGGGAACTCAGCATTGACTATTGGGCATACAGGTTTTACCAGGGACTGGATGATAAACAGGTCGATCATATTTTCAATATAATCGTAAAACATGGCATACATGAATCTCTGCTGACGTCCCCTGATATAACCTTCGATTGGCACAGCATGGTGATACTTGATGCTATCCGGCACCGCTCCCTGCAAAAGTCGCTGGAAAAGCTCAAAGCGGCCCCGCTGCGTTTTCTCGAAGCCCGGATCCGCCCTCGCGGGTAAATGCTTAATTTCGTAAGTCGTATGCTCCTATTTGCATTTTCGATTAAGATGTGATAATATGTTCTTGAATTCAATACTTGTCCAAAAAGTGGGTCCTTGTACCCACTTTTTTATTGGAATTTAAATGCATAGTGAGGGAGACCGACCATAATGGCAAAGAGTGAGTTCATGAATGCCCTCGTGCAACTTGCGGCAGAGAAAAACCTGCCCAAGGAGATCATCCTGACTGCGCTGGAATCAGCCCTGGTTTCAGCCTACAGGAAAGAGTCTTTCACACATGGCGAGGACATATCGGTCAAGATACACTCGGTGACCGGCGAGGTTAAGCTGACTCTGAAAAAAGTAGTCGCTGAAGTCCTGGAAGATGAATACCGCGAGATATCCCTCAAAGATGCCAGGAAAAAGGATAAGACCCTCAAGGCCGGCGATAGTGTTACCTATGATTTGCCTGCCCCCAATGCCGGCCGCATACCCGCACAAATAGCCAAACAGGTCATCCTGCAGAAGCTGCACGATGCTGAACGCGGCGCTATCTATGAAGAATACGTGGGCAAAGAGGGTGAGATAGTCACCGGCACAGTTCAGCGCGTCACGCCTGAGCAGGTGGTTATCGACATAGGCAAGACCGAGGCTATAATACCGCAGAACGAAAAGACCCCGACCGAGCGCTACAGGCAGGGCCAGCGTCTCAAGCTTTATATTGTTGAGGTAGCCCGCACGACCCGCGGGCCGCAGGTTATCGCCTCGAGGGCACACAGGAACCTGCTCAGGGACCTGCTGATACTGGAGATACCCGAGATCGCCAGCGGTACCGTGGAGATAAAAGGAGTGGCCAGGGAGGCCGGTTACCGCAGCAAGGTCGCAGTATTCACGCGCCAGAGCAGTATCGACCCGGTAGGCTGTTGCGTGGGCCTGCGCGGCATCCGCATACAGAATATAGTCAATGAGCTCAACGGCGAAAAGATAGATGTCGTCCAGTGGTCAGATGACCCGCGGACGTTTATAGCAAGCGCCCTCAGTCCCGCCCAGGTGTTGAGCGTAGTGCTTAATGAAGCCGAGACCACGGCGCTGGTCAAAGTGCCGGATAAGCACCTCTCCCTGGCCATCGGAAAGGAAGGGCAGAACGTCCGCCTGGCTGCAAAGCTTACCGGCTGGCGTATCGATATCAAGAGCGCTTCTGATCTCGACGCAGCCAGGGCTCTCCAAAAGGGAGAGGCAGCGGAAAAGCCCGCTCCCGCTGAGGAAGAACACGTGGATGAGGTCACAGAGGTTATCGAAGAAACCGCAGAGGCATCCGCCCCTGAGGAGGCCGAGACTGGGGAGCCAGCAACCGCAACCGCAGAGCCTGCAGAGAGCGCTGGCATCGAGATACTTATGCCGGCTGAGGCGGTAGCCTCCGCCAAGCCGTCACGCATCCGCTTCGCAGAGGAAATCATGGCAGGGCGAGACGGTAAATCAAGGAAAAAGGAAGCGGTAAAGAAAGAGGAGGCCAAGGACGCCAGCGTGAAAGCCAAGAGCGTCAAGCCCAAGAAGAAAACTTATTATGAAGATGAAGACTTTGAAAGTCAATAATAGCTTGGGAATACAGAGGCAGAAACATTTGCCGGAGCGTACATGTGTAGCCTGCCGTGGCTCCAAAGGCAAACGAGAGCTGATACGCCTCGTTTCTTCTCCCGCTGGGATCGAGATCGATCCAAAGGGTAAAAAGCCCGGCAGGGGCGTGTACCTTTGCGCCTGCTCCGTCTGTTGGGAACGGGGGCTGAAAAGCAACCGCATCGAATTAGGGCTGCGCTCTAAAATGTCCGCGGAGAACCGGCGATCTCTGGTTGACTACGGTAGGAGCTTACCAGGGAAGGAAGATTAGATAATGAATAACAGGCAGGAACAATCGGACAGCCCCGCTGAAGGCGATCCCAAACAGGGGACGCAGCAGATAGGGCTCCCTCCGGTGATAACGGTCAAACAGCTTGCTGACCAGATAGGCGTCAGTGGTATTGAGATAATCAAGCAACTCATGCGCAACGGCGTAATGGCCAATATCAATCAGTCGTTAGATTACGACGTCGCCGCTTCCGTGGTGTCCGATTTCGGACTGACAGCAAAAAAGTTGCGCGCGGCTGCTCATGGTAAACAGAAAGCCGCGGCTAAAGGCGCTAAATTGCATGAGCGTCCTCCCGTTATCACCATTATGGGCCATGTCGACCACGGTAAAACCAGCCTGCTGGACGCCATACGGCGGACCAATGTCGTTGCCGGTGAAGCCGGCGCCATAACCCAGCACATCGGCGCCTACCAGATTGAAATGAAAGGCCGTAAAATCACTTTCCTCGATACGCCCGGCCACGAAGCCTTTACCGCCATGCGCGCGCGCGGTGCGCGGGCTACTGACATCGCCGTACTGGTGGTGGCGGCCGATGACGGCGTTATGCCTCAGACCATCGAAGCGCTGAACCATGCGCGCGCCGCTGGTGTAAGCATCGTCATCGCGCTTAATAAGATCGATAAGGCCAACGCCAACCCCGACAGGATCAAGCAGCAGCTTTCCGACCTCGGCGTGGTCATCGAAGAGTGGGGCGGCGATGTAGTATGCGTCCCTGTATCGGCCAAGAAAAAACAGGGCATCGACGACCTGCTGGAAAACCTCATTCTCGTCGCTGACATCATGGAACTCAAGGCTGAAGTTGACTGCCCGGCCGAAGGTATCGTTATTGAGGCCAAACTCGATAAGACGCGCGGGCCGATTGCCACTCTGCTGGTGCAGAAGGGTGTGCTCAAACCCGGTGATAATATCGTTATCGGCACGGTAGGGGGCAAAATCAAGGCCATGTTCAACGACGAGGGTAAAAATATCCGCAAGGCGGAGCCGGCCACCCCCGTGGAGATACTCGGCATGAACGCTGTGCCTGATGCGGGGCAGGTCTTCCAGGTTGTAGCCGATGAAAAGGAATCTAAAGCGCTTATCGAAAGAAACAGGATGGCGGGACTGAGCACCACTACTGCCAGGGGCGTTAGCCTGACCTCTGTAGCGGCCCAGGCCAGCACCGGCGAGGTAAAGGAGCTCAATATAATACTTAAGACGGATGTCCACGGCAGTATCGAACCTATCCGCGATTCTCTGGAGCGCCTTAGCGATGATAAGATGCGCGTCAAAGTCATCCATGCAGGCACCGGCGCCATCATTGAAAGCGATATACAACTGGCAATGGCCTCAAGGGCAGTCGTCATCGGCTTCAATAGCAAGCCGGAGCCGGGGGCTGTCCGGCTCGCTGAACAGGAAAAAATCAGCATACGCCAGTACAACATTATTTATAAACTTATAGAGGATGTGGAAAAAGCCCTCAAAGGCCTGCTTGAACCGGAATACGTGGACGTGACCACAGGCCAGGCCGAAGTAAGGGCTGTCTTTGAAGCCGGCAAGAAAGGCAGGATCGCTGGCTCCCAGATAAAAGAGGGCAAGGCTACCCGCGATGCGCTGGTGAAGATAGTTCGCGGAGGCAAGGTAATCGCGGAATCACGCGTAGCCGGACTGCGCCGCTTTAAAGATGATGTTAAGGAGGTGACAACCGGTATGGAATGTGGCGTAAAACTTGATAGCTTCAATGATTTCCAGGTCGGGGATATCCTTCAGTTTATCCGCCAGGAAAAAGTGGATTAATCCCGGCCTTCCCGCCTAAGCCTGCCAATCTTCGAAATATCGTTGTGGAGGAAGCTATGACCAGGCGTACAGAACGTCTAAACCATTTAATTCAAATAGAGATAAGCGACCTTTTGCGCAAGCATATCAACGACCCGCGCCTTAACGGGCTTATCAGCGTTACCGGGGTTGAGATATCTAAAGACCTTAGAAATGCGGCAGTTTCCATCAGCGCGCTGGGGGATAACCTTGACAGGGAAGCGGTACTCAAAGGCTTCAAGTCAGCGGCCGGCTTCCTGCGCCGTGAACTGGCCCACCGGCTGAATATCCGCGTTACGCCTGAGCTAAGCTTCGAATTCGATAATTCCATCGAGCGAGGTGTTAAACTTGTCACTCTGATAGACAGCGTGGCTGCAGATGATACTAAGGACGTGGTGGATGGGCCTAAACGGCATACTAAACGTAAATAAGCCGGCGGGACCGACCTCATTCAGCATCGTATCCCTTGTCCGCCGCTTGACCGGTGAGAAGCGTGTGGGTCACGCCGGCACTCTCGATCCGGCTGCCTGCGGCGTGCTGCCCGTCTGCCTGGGACAGGCCACCAGGATATCGGAATATTTGCACGCTTTCAGTAAAGAATATCAGGCCGTCATTGAACTGGGCACAACCACGGATACTTACGACAGGGAGGGCAGGGTTACCGGGCGGGGGGATACGGCCGGCATCACATTTCCCCTGGTACAGAAAACGCTGCAATCATTCGAAGGACTCATCGACCAGGTACCCCCGGCCTTCAGCGCCATCAAGGTAAAAGGCAGGCAATCCTATGACCTGGCCAGGGCGGGGATAGAGATAGCTCATCGGCCGCGCAAGATATCCATCGACCGTATCGAAGCGCTTGAATTCAAATCCCCGTGTATTAAGTTGGTCATCGTCTGCTCAAAAGGCACCTATATACGTTCATTGGCCCGCGATTTAGGAGAAAAACTGGGCTGCGGTGCTTTCCTCAAAGACCTCGTCCGCAGTGCTTACGGCCCTTTCAAAATAGGCGAAGCTGCAAGCCCTGAAAGCCTTCAGAATACTATAACAGCCGGTCATTTGTCCTCACTGCTTTATCCTGTCGATTATCCGCTGACCGGCTGGCCGAAGTATATTACAACATCAGATGAAGCACTGAAGATTACAGGGGGCCTCGATATAAACCTCATCGGGGTAAATCCCTGCGACAATACCTATCAGCGCGCTTATCACCCCGATGGCCATTTTTTAGCGGTCATGAAATTCATGCCGGACAGCGGGCTGTGGCATCCTGAAAAGGTCTTCAATCTTTAAAATCGTAAAGGATTTACCCTGATTTGCCTGAAAAAGCTTGACATGCCTAAGCGTATTGGCTATATTAGCCTTAAGAGCTATAAATTAGCTTCAGGAGGTATTCAATGACACAGGCCTATTGCTTCAAAGACAGGAAGAAGGTGGAAATTAAAAACGCTCAGCACGTAAAACTGAAGAACGGGAGGCCCGCCACCAAGGGGATCTGCCCTCATTGCAGCACCAAGGTATACCGCATCGGCAAGAGCTAACCGGCAGACTCCCGGGCGGCAAACTCAGGGCAGCCGCCTGATCCTCTGAAGCAGTTTCAAAGGGTTATGTTCGAGTATTTGTCTGTACTTGTGGCTGCTGATACCTGACTGGCTTAGAGTTTCTCTCGCCAGTTCCTTAGAGAGAAGGTCACCCTCATCGTGGCTGTCCGAATTCAAGAGCATTAGTGCCCCGGCCTCCCCTGCCAGACGGGCAACATGAGCATTAGTTATACAATGCCCGCGCCTTGTAGTAATCTCAATAAATACCCCGCTCTTCGCCGCCATCTTGGCGACCTCCCCGCTCATATGCCCCGGGTGCGCCAGTATATCGACATATGCTGATTCCACGGCCGACAGGTTCGTTCCATCTTCCACCGGTTCCACGGGCGATTCTCCGTGCACGACAACCAGCCAGGCACCCAACTCTTTGGCTTTCCTGGCAACCTCATCAATAGCCGCATGAGGAACATGTGTCAGTTCAATACCTGGGATAGCAAGGATATCCCAGCGGGCCCGGGCCAGTTCGCAGTCCGCGCTGACCTCATTGATAACCCTGCTCAGGGAGCCTACGCCGCAATGGTCTGTAACGGCGATAGCCGAATATCCCTTGACCGCAGCCCTCCTGATAAGCTCCAGCGTAGAAAGCACCCCGTCACTGTGAAAAGTATGCGCGTGAAAGTCATAAAGCACGCTATAAATTAACATAAAAATCTGCGCCTGTACAAGGACGTTGCAATAATCTGTTATAATAGTGCGGATTTTCAGCGGACATGTTTAAGAAAATACTCGTCCCGCTTGATGGTTCCATTGAAGCGGAGACCGTACTACCATACGTCAGGGATATTGCAGCCAGGTTTGATTCAGAAGTCGATATCCTGAGCGTCGGGCTCGGCAGCAAGCGGCGCCGGGTCAACCAATTGCTGGAGGAATACGTTCAGCATGCCGTAGAACACCTGCAGAAGCATGAGATAACCAGCCGCGCGGTCCTGCTTTATAGCAGCGCTGAGGAGGAGATGGCTGCCCTTTCCGAAATCACCGCTCCCCAGGGCAAGCTGAAGGCCAAAGGGCAGGTAGTTTACGGAGGTCCCGCGGAAAACATACTGTCGTATACTCAGAGGAATCATATCAACCTTGTTATCATGGCTACCCATGCCCACGGAGGACTGTTGCGCTGGTGGTTGGGCAGTGTCTTTGAAAAAGTCGTATCGCGGTCGCTGGTCCCCATACTGGGCATACACAGCAAGCAGGTCAGGGAGATCGACCGCACTGATAAAACTACGTTTCGCCGCATCCTGACCCCGCTGGACGGGTCCGAAGCCGGTGAAGCCGCGCTGCATGATGCAGAAGCAGTTGCGCTCAAGACGGGGGCATCGATAGTGTTGTTGCACGTCATACCGGCGCCCCATTCCGTAGAAGCCCGCTGGCTCGGCCCTGAATTGAACGATTTTGTCAGGGCCATGCACGATGCCGGCCAGAAATACTTGGATAAGACAAAGAAAAGGCTGGAAGCCAGAGGCCTCGATATCGACATTAGAATTACTGCGGGCGACCCTGCGGAAACCATAATCGATACTGCAAAAAAAGAGAAGGTTGACCTGATCGCCATATCCACGCACGGCCGCAGCGGCATACCCCGCTGGGTGCTGGGCAGCGTTGCTGATAAGATACTGCATGAATCGAAGTTGCCGATGTGGCTGGTCAGGCCCAGGCAGATTATTAATCAAATGCTTAAGGAAAGCGAAAAACAAGCGGATTAAACACTGCGTAAATCACGAAGGAGTTGGCCAGAATGGGAAAAATTAACGTAGCCATTATAGGTGTAGGAAACTGCGCATCATCATTTGTACAGGGGGTGCACTACTACAAGAAAGCCAAAGACGATGAATTCGTCCCGGGATTGATGCATGTCAGCCTGGGAGGCTACCATATACGGGACATCAACTTTGTAGCGGCTATCGATATCGACAAGAATAAAGTTGGCAAGGATCTGTCCGAGGCCATTTTCACCTCCCCCAATAATACATTCAAGTTCTGCGACGTCCCGTCAACCGGTGTCAAGGTTGTGCGCGGCATGACCCACGACGGCCTTGGTAAATACCTGAGTAAGATAATAGAAAAGGCGCCCGGCCCGACCGCCAATATCGTCAATATCCTCAAGGAGGTGAAGGCTGACGTGGCCATCAATTACCTGCCGGTAGGCAGCGAAGAGGCCACCAAGTGGTATGTTGAACAACTCCTCAATGCCGGTGTGGGACTGGTCAACTGCATCCCCGTCTTCATAGCCCGTGAACCGTACTGGCACAACCGCTTCCGCGAGGCGGGCTTGCCCATTATCGGCGATGATATCAAGTCCCAGGTGGGGGCTACCATCGTGCACAGGGTGCTCACGCGCCTTTTCCGCGACCGCGGCGTCAAGCTTGAGCGAACCTATCAGCTAAATTTCGGCGGCAACACCGACTTCTATAATATGCTGGAGCGCGAACGGCTGGAATCCAAGAAGATATCCAAGACCAATGCCGCCGCAAATTCTGCCACATCCGCATGGAGGGCCGCACATTCGGCGACGTGCCTTTGAACCTCGAATGCAAACTGGAGGTCTGGGATAGCCCGAATTCGGCCGGAGTGGTCATCGATGCTGTCAGATGCCTTAAGATAGCCAGGGACCGCGGGTTATCCGGCTCCATAGTAGCCCCCAGTTCCTATTTCATGAAATCACCGCCTATCCAGTACTCGGACGACGAGTGCCGCAGGAGGGCCGAACAGTTTATCAGCGGAAAGGACGAGCAGCGCCCAATCAGCTTGCCCGAAACCACCTGAAACGGGCGCCGTTAGCACCTTGGATTCGTCATTAGCATGAAAATAGGCCTGGTTTCACCGTACGACTACTCTCACCCGGGCGGCGTTATCAACCACGTTTCCTATCTGGCCCATCATCTTGACCTGATGGGACACCAGGTGAAAATAATCGCTCCCGTCCGCAGGACGGGAACGCGTTATTTTGGAGTGGAAGTTACAGCCATTGGCCGGCCTATACCCATTCCTTACGGCGGCACCACCGCGCGCATACCTCTCTCGCCCTGGCTGCCTTTCCAGGTTAAAAGGGTGCTGAACCGTGAGGCTTTCGATATCATCCACCTGCATGAGCCATTGATCCCCATGCTCTGCCTGAGCGTACTCCGCGAATCACCGGCCCCACTTAACGTGGGCACTTTCCACGCCTGCCACAAAGGCTCTGCGCTATACTGGCTTAACCGGCCCACCATGCGCAGGCTGGGAGAGAAGCTGCACGGCAAGATTGCCGTATCAAAACCGGCCCGTGACTATATATCCAAATATCTGCCCGCCGATTACCGCATCATTCCCAACGGCGTTGATGTGCACCACTATCAGCCCGATGGACCTCTGCGTACCGAATTTAAAGACGACAGGCTTAATATATTTTTCGTCGGCAGGTTGGAGGAGCGTAAGGGCGTAGGAGATCTGATAAGGGCCTGCGCGCTGGTTAAAAAGGATTTCCCGGAATTCCGGCTTATCATAGCGGGGCCGGGCATCAGGCTGCGTTTTTACTACCAGATGCTGGCCAAAAGCCTGGTAGGAGATAATGTCGTTTTCACTGACTATGTTCCCTTTAATGAGTTGCCCAAGTATTACCGCACTGCCGATATCTTCTGCGCGCCCGCAACAGGGGGGGAAAGCTTCGGCATCGTCCTGATTGAAGCCATGGCCAGCGGCACTCCGGTTGTAGCCACCAGCATCCCTGGTTATGCCAGTGTACTGACAGATGGGCAGGAGGGATTGCTGGCTATGCCGGAGAACCCGCGCTCACTGGCGGATGCCCTGCTGAGACTGCTAAATGACCGCCAGGCCAGGCTCAAGATGGCGCAAAACGGGCTGGCCACTGCCGAACAATACAGCTGGGAGAATGTCAGCCGCCAGGTGCTGGAATATTATTTATCGCTATCAAAATAATTGCCGAGGAAAACTAATTGTCAAACTTCCAGGATTTACGTAGGCAAGCCGGGCGGTTGATCACCGACCCTCTCGTGCCGCTGATAAGCAGGCTCAGGCTGACTCCCGATATTATGACCGCCATCGGCCTGGTCGTTAATCTCGTAGCGGCTGTGGTCATAGGCTTCGGCCATCTGCTGTGGGGCGGCCTCATATTTTTGCTGGCCGGGCTTTTCGACCTGCTGGACGGCGCCCTGGCCCGCTACATGCAGAAGACCACGCCCTTCGGTGCGCTTTTCGATTCCACTGTGGACCGCGTTACCGAAGGGGCTCTGTTTCTCAGCTTCATTTTTATCACCGGCGTTGGGGCCTGGCCTTATAACGTGACCTTCCAGCTTGTTTTGATTTTCCTGGCACTTATCGGATCTTTCCTGACAAGCTATATCAGGGCGCGCGCCGAGGGACTAAATATCGATTGCACTGTCGGCTTGTTTACCCGTGTTGAGAGGGTTATAATATTAACGCTCGGACTGCTCCTGAGCCAGGTTTTTATAGCGCTGGCCATAGTGGTAGTCCTTTCTTTTGTAACCGTCGGACAGCGTTTTGTGCATGTCTTGCGGCAGGCGAGAAAATAAAAGGAGTAGGGTATAAAAAAGGGCGATCTGATGAGCGACAGTGTCTTTGAGGCGGGAATTGTGATTATCTTCTGGATGGTGATCGCATGGATTATCGCGGGTATTGCCATGGCGATTGCGGGAATACGCTGGGCAAATTTGGAATTGCCCCTGATGATCTTCCTTACCGTAATCATCGGCCTGGTTGTACTCATTCTCGGGGGCGGTACGTTGCTCTATTTCTGGGGCAAGAATTACATGTCCCGTGAATAATCATTTTGTTTCGCATATCCCCATTTACTATTTAATGAAAAATAAAGGCATGCCCGTTTCAGGATAAGAAAATGTCAGTTGTAGCAGTTATTGGCGCCCAGTGGGGCGATGAAGGCAAAGGTAAAATCGTTGACCTCCTCGCGGAGAAGGCCGATGCGGTGATACGCTATTCGGGTGGTGACAACGCAGGCCATACTGTAATCAACCCTGACGGCGAGTTCAAGCTGCATATCGTACCGTCGGGCGTCTTTTACCCGCGTGCCGCCTGTATCATCGGCAACGGCGTAGTCATCAATCCGAAAGTGCTGCTCGAAGAGCTTGACAGTCTGAAATCAAGGAGGGTGGACACCTCCAACCTGCATATCAGCGACCGCGCCCACCTTATCATGCCCTGGCATATCATGCTCGATCGTCTTGAAGAGGAAAAGCGAGGGCAGGACGCCATCGGCACTACCGGCAAGGGCATCGGCCCTGCCTTCTCCGACAAGACCGCCCGCAAGGGTATACGCGCCTGCGATATCCTCGATTCTGCAGCATTCAGAGCGAGGCTGGCAGGGGTGCTGGCCCCAAAAAACGAGATATTGACCAAAATATACAACGCGGCTCCGCTTGACCTTGACGCCGTTTTCAATGAATATTCGGTCTATGCCGGACGCCTGGCGCCTTATATCAAGGATACTACCTCCATGATCAACAGCCTTCTGGAAAAGGGCAGCAACATAGTGCTGGAAGGAGCCCAGGGCACCATGCTCGACACCGATTTCGGCTCTTATCCATTCGTTACTTCATCATCGCCGCTGGCCGCGGGCGCCTGCATAGGGTCTGGCATCAGTCCCCGCAAAATCGACCGCGTGGTAGGCATTTTCAAAGCTTATACAACCAGGGTCGGCGGTGGCCCCCTGCCCACTGAACTGAAAGACTCGGTCGGCGAATACATCAGGCAGCGCGCCCACGAATTTGGCGCCACTACCGGCAGGCCGCGCCGTTGCGGATGGTTCGACGCCGTGGTAGGGCGCTACAGCACGCAGCTCAACGGGTTCACTAGCGGCATACTCACCCGGCTGGACGTACTGGATGAGATGGAAACCGTAAAGATCTGCGTGGCCTACAGAATAGGAAATCAGACTGTGGAACATTTCCCGGCGGACGTAGCCGCGCTGGAGAAATGCACACCTGTATATGAAGAGCTGCCAGGTTGGGAAGTCAATACCAGCAATGCACGCAAAGCCGGGGAACTGCCACGCAACGCGCTCAAATACATCAGGCGCCTTGAGCAGCTCATCGGCTGCCGCTTTCACATTATCTCCATCGGCCCGCGCCGCGAACAAAGCATCGTAATTAAAAACGTTATCTGAAGAGCTATGCCTGATAATAGTCAGCTGACAACCTATTGCGGGCTTTACTGTAAAGATTGCATCCCTTCCAAAACCGAGCTTTATGCCGCAGCAGCCAGCCTGCAACGGCTGCTTGAAGAGCTCCAGTTCGCTAAATATGCCGAATTGAAGGCAGGCCAGACATACTGGGCCGAGGCCAACTCGGCTTTTAAGTATTACCCCGAATTCCTGGCTGTACTGAATGCTATCAGGGGGCTGGAATGCACCTCGCTTTGCCGCGAGGGTGGTGGCTGGAAAGGCGGGCGCTGCCAGGTTAGGAATTGCGCCATCGAAAAGGGCGTCGCTGGCTGCTGGGAATGTGATGCGTATAAGACCTGCGAGCATTTGGAACCGCTACTTAAATTCCACCCCAACCTCGCGTATCACCTGGAGCTTATCAAGAGCGAGGGCATAGACAACTGGAGTAAAAAGCGCAGGGGTCATTACCCATGGCTTACAGAGAAGGAAGTCCCCGGTTGACGGCGGTAAGCAGTTTTAGTTAACGGGCAGGTCTATCTTATAGTTCTTTAGGGTCTGCTCTATGGCGGCCCGAACCTTTTCATCTGGCACAACCAGCGGCAGCCGCGGCTTACCCACCCGGAAACCCAGGTAGTTCAGCGCGTACTTTATTGGCATCGGGCTGCCTATCATGAACATGGTATTGATCAGCGGTATGAAGTGGCGGTGCAGCTTAGCCGATTCCGCTACCCTGCCGGCGAAGAAATCGTCCATCATATGCTTGTATTGTTTGCCTACCAGGTGGGTGACAACGCCGATTACTCCATATCCACCCAACCCGAGAATGGGGAAGGTGTCAGCATCGTTGCCGCTGTAAACTAAAAAATCCTTATGCACTCCATCGATGATGCGGGCTATCTGCGCCAGGTCGGCACTGGCCTCCTTAATACCCACGATGTTATCTATCTTGCTGAGATTGATCGCGGTCTCGGCCGACAGGTTGGTGATGGTGCGTGACGGCACGTTATAGACAATGCAGGGCAGCTTGGTAGCCCCCGCAATGGCCTTGAAGTGCTCGTAGAGCCCTTCCTGGTTGGGCTTGTTGTAATACGGGACGGTCAGCAGGCAGGCGTCCACGCCCGTTTTCTCGGCCTCCCTGGTCAGATCGATGCTCTCCTGTGTATTGTAGTTGCCGGTACCCGCCACGATGGTCACATCATCGTCAACGACCGATTTAATCTCTACAAAGAGGCGCAGTTTCTCGGTGCTGGTCAGGGTCGGGCTCTCACCTGTTGTGCCCGCCACCACCAGGCCATCGCTACCGGACGCGAGCAGTGCTTTTGCCAGCTTCCTTGCCTTCGCGTAATCAACCTGACCCTTCTCAGTGAA
>JAPLHK010000093.1:20195-28070 GCA_026389715.1 Chloroflexota bacterium | reverse complement strand
TACCACTAACCAGGTCTCTTTTATGCTGCAAAAGAAGGATGGCAGGTGGCTGATCAGCCAACCTGCGGATATCTGGTGGCTGTACTGAAGTTAATGGCGGGAGGATAACTATTGAGCACCGTCAGGCGTGTCTTTTTCTATATATTGTCCCTCATTACACTGGGAATACTGACCGCCGGGCTAATTAACCTGCTTTCCCTTTCCTTCGATACTATCCTTGCCAGGTTTACCCTTGCGGAAATCGGCGATATTAAACAGCAGTTGAGCTTGGGGATAGCTATGGTGGTAATCGGAGGGCCGTTGTGGTTCCTGTTCTGGGGCACAATTCAACGCCATGCCGCGGATACTGCGGAAGAATTGGGTTCATCACTTCGGGCTTTCTTTCTCAACTTGGTTCTTATTGTATCGGCGTTTGTAACCGCGTTTACGTTCAGCATGTTGCTGGCATGGTTGATGGGAGGTTGCCGTCCTGATGAGTTCAGCCCGGGCGGCACAGCTGCGTTTGTAGTATTTGCAGTAGTCTGGTATTACCACGGGCGGGTATCCGCAGGGGAAGCGCATACCACACAGGTGGCCGAGACGGTGCGCCGCTGGTATGTCTATATTCTTTCGGCTGCCGGGTTGATCTGGCTCGCTGTCGGGCTTGTGCAACTGGCCAACACGGCTTTTATTTCACTTCCAATCTGGGAAGGCGTTATGGTCAAAGGCAATTTCTGGAATAGCGGGACCCGCAGTGCCCTTGCCTGGATACTGACCGGCGGCCTGGTCTGGGCATTCTATTGGTTCTATATGGCCCGGTTCGACAGCAAATCTTCGCTGCGCCAGGTGTATTATTATCTTATAACCATCCTGGGCGGCGCCATAGCAGGGCTGACCGCGCTCACAATCACCGTTTATAAGGTACTTTACTGGTTGCTGGGTGGCGGCAAAGACGTCACCGGTTACTTCCAGTTCCTTGGCTGGTCTGTTCCCACCATTCTGGTCGCGGCCTGTATCTGGTTTTATCACCTGATGATGGCTGAAGAGGAAGCTGCCGCGGAGCAGGAACATCAGCTGTCGGCCCGCCGCGTCCACCGCTATTTGATGGCATTCCTGGGGTTGGGCACGCTTATCGCCGGGTTGATCATCCTGCTTGGGATACCCCTGGATTGGGTTATCAACTCTTTCAAGTCCGAAACAATAGTGACCGAACCGGGCTGGTGGAATAACCATCTCAGCCTGGGCATGTCTATGCTTTTGGTATCAATTCCGCTCTGGCTGTATTACTGGGGGCAGATAATCGCTATGGCGGAGGGTGGCGGCGCCGTAGAAAGGCGCGCCAGATCAAGGCGCATTTACCTGTATGTAATCATCGGCGCTTCCGTGGTGATGCTGGCTGCGGACCTGGTCAACATAGTTTACCAGTTGCTCAACGGACTGTTGTCCGGCAACCTTGGTCTGGAAGCGCTGCGTAATATGAAGTGGAGTTTGCAGACGGTCTTCATCGCCGTCCCGGTCCTAATATATCATTTGCGCATCGCCAGGCAGGACCAGTTGCTGGGAGCGGAGACCGGGGCGGCGCCTAAAAAAGTTACCGTGCTCCTCAGCGACAATAAATCTCCGGTGGTGTTACTTATTGAGCAGAAGCTGGGGTATAAAGTGCGCAGGGTCCGCTATGCCGGGCTGACTCCGCACAGTGTCCCGCAGCTATCTGACGGGGAAGCGGAGCAACTGGCCTCCGAGATACGTGCGGCCCCGGCGGAAAATGTGATGCTGGTGCTGTTCGAAGGCAACGTAATGGTCTTGCCGTACGATGAGGGTTAGGTCTCTTGTCAGTGGCTCAATATCTTGCTCAGGAACTGCTTCGTCCTTTCATGTGTCGGCGAGTTGAAGAGGATGTCCGGCGGCGCTTCCTCGAGCATTTGTCCCTCATCCATGAAGATTACGCGTCTGGCGGCGGCGCGGGTGAAGCCCATCTCGTGTGAAACAACGGCCATGGTCATGCCTTCCTTAGCCAGCGCCAGCATCACCTCCAGCACCTCCTTGATCATCTCCGGGTCGAGCGCGCTGGTAGGCTCATCGAAAAGCATGACCTTGGGGTTCATAGCCAGGGCGCGTGCGATGGCTACCCTCTGCTGCTGACCGCCGGAAAGTTGCGCCGGTTTGTCATCCGCCTTTTCGGGTATGCCGACCTTGTTGAGCAGGCCGATAGCGGTCTGCCGCGCCTCTTCCTTTGACCTCTTGCGCACCACGCGCTGGGCCAGCATCAGGTTTTCCAGGACGGTCAGGTGGCTGAAGAGGTTGAAGGACTGGAAGACCATGCCCACCTCGCGGCGCACAGCATTGATGTTCCTATTACCGGCCAGCGGAATGCCGTCCACGGTTATCCTGCCCTTTTCGCAGGTTTCCAGCCGGTTGATGCAGCGCAGCAGCGTGGATTTGCCGGAGCCCGAGGGGCCGACGATCACCACCACCTCGCCCCGCTGGATATCCAGGCTCACGCCCTGCAGGGCATGCACCCTGCCGAAATATTTATGCACATCTTCAATGCGGATAATGGGGTCTGCCAATTATTACCTCTCGAATTTAGTTTTCTTTTCTACCCAGTTTACGATGCGCGCCGAGAACAGGGTCATGATCAGGTATAAAAGTGCTATCAGCAGCCAGACCTCGATGGGATTGAAATGAGTCGAGGAATATTCGCGCCCGCGGCGTGTCAGGTCGGCAACCGCCACAACGCTGACCAGCGAGGAATCCTTGAGCAGCGCTATGAACTCGTTGCCGATGGGAGGCAGGATAACACGCACGGCCTGCGGCAGCACTACGTGGCGCATGGCCTGGAAGTAGGTCATGCCCAGGCTGCGCGCGGCTTCCATCTGGCCTTTGGGGATACTCTGGATGCCGGCGCGGTATATCTCGCTCATATAGGCGCTATAGCAGAAGACCAGGCCGAGGATAGCCATCACTATAGGGTCGGCCTGGAAACCCTCCAGCGCCGCAATGCCCCAGGCTTTACCCGCGGTCTGTACTACTACGGGAACGGCGAAGTACCAGGCCATGAGCTGCACGAGCAGGGGGACCCCGCGCACCAGTTCCACGTACAGAGTTGAGGCCAGGTACACTATGCGGTTAGTGGAAAGCCTACCGAGTCCGCCCAGCATGCCCAGGAATAGCACCAGCACAAAGGATATCAGGGTGACGGTCACCGTGACTACGATGCCGTCCTGAACAAACTTCAGGATATTCCAGAAGGGGTCCGGCCAGGAGATAAGCAGCACGGCCGTAATACATACGATGAGGGCTACCAGCCACCACCAGGCGTCTATGCGTGCCGATGGCTCGGCGCCCGGGATATGCTCAAGTTCCTGTGGAGGGAGATCGGGTTTTTCCAATATACTCATATAACCGGGTTATATTATACGCCCTGAACGCCCGGTGGAGTAGAAAACCGGAGTAAGCCTACGGGCCGACCCACTTTTTAGAGAGCTTGTCCAGGAAGCCCTCCTCCTTGAGGGCTTTAAGGGCGGCGTTAATCTTCGGCACGAGGTATGCATTCTTCTTGCATATGGCTATCCCGTAGTATTCGTCGGTGAAAATGGGGCCGACCATCTTAAGCTTATCCTTGTTTTTAGCGACATAGCCCTGCGCGATAGGGTTATCCGCTATGGCCGCGTCGAGCTGGCCGTTAACGACGTCCTGGAAGGCAAAGCCTACATCGTCAAAGGTCTTGACCTTCGCCCCGGGTATCGTGCCCGCTTCGATGATGCCCGTCGTGCCTATCTGGCCTCCCACTGTCTTGCCGGCCAGGTCGTCCTTGCTATTGATCGTGGTGTTGTCCTTGCCCACCGTGATGATCTGCCCTGCGGCGTAGTAGGGGTCGGAGAAGAGAATGGTTTTCTTGCGTTCCTCTGTAATGGTGATGGAGGATACCGCCATGTCGTACTGGCATTGCGACACGCCGGCCAGCACGGAATCGAAACCCACATTGACCAACTCGATGTCCAGCCCGGCTTTGGCAGCTATGGCCCGCATCAATTCCGGACCAAAGCCGTCCAGCTCCTTGGTCTGCTCGTTGATTATCTCGAAGGGCGGCCAGGTAGCATCGCAGGCCACCGTCAGTTTTGTCCTGGGTGTCGAGGGACTGCAGGCGGGGATCAGCAGCGCAAGTAAAATGAAGGCAGTTATGTATAAGAACGGGATTTTTCTCATGGTTCCGCTCCCTCGCCGGAAAACCCGGCGGCCTTATTATAGTGCTTGTTGGACCCTGTATATCCGACGTGGTTACAGGTAGCCCGTATCCTGCAGTTTCCACTCCCGGCGGAAATCCGGCTCCACCTGGATGCCGTTCTCCTCAGCGTAGAGGCGCAGGCGAAAGTGGTTGTAGAGGAGCCCGGATATGACGCGCTGGCGGCGCTGCGCCTCGGGGAAGGTGTAGTTGTGCGTATCCAGGATGATGCGGGTGATATCCGGGAGTTCCGGCAGGTTTTCACTGTGGCTCTCCGGGTGATCGAGGTGGACGGTGATGAGGTTGATAAGCTTCGGGTCCAGGCAGGCCACCAGCACCGACGGGTCGTAGAATGTTCCGCCGCCATCCCGGTACACCTGCCCGTTAAGCTCGGCCGGCTCGATATAGGTGTTCATGGTCCAGCCTGCGATCACGGCCTTTATAACCGGGGCGGCCAGCACTTTCCAGGTGCGACCGCCGAATTCGAACTGGCGGTTGTCGGAGGTTATGCCCATGAAATCAGTGAAGCCGTCGGAACGGGCCGCGGTAACCGTCATCGGCAGGGCGATATCGTCGAAGGTGAGTAGTTCCGGGTGTGGCGAGCCCGTGTAAGCCGTTAGCCTTTCCTGGAGAAATTCCTCCAGGGGGCCGAGGTTGGCCCAGCCATGCCAGAACCTGAACGGGTTGCGATTGAATTTGAGCAGCTTATCGGCTGTAAGGTTGGCGATGAGGTCTTCCAGATCCTGCAGGGCGCGCTGTGCCGGCGGTTTATAAAGGTCCGGGTTGCGGTTGGCTGCCACCTGCACGGCGTGGAAGAAGCCATTGAGCACGCCAGCGGACACGCCGTAGATCTGCCTGATTTCGCCTCCTCCCCGCTTGAAGCCTTCATCCAGCGCGCGGGTGGTGACCAGTCCGCCCAAGATGCCGGAGCAGCCCCCTGCGCCGTAGATGATATTGGCCGGGCGGTCGAAGGGGAAGTTGTCGAGCTGGCCGTCCAGTATCTCCGTGAAGTGGGCCATGATCTGGATGCGGTTGGCCGAGGACTCGCGCAGGTTGGTGGCCGCCTCTGTCGAGCCCACGTATGGCAGATCGGCATGGCCGATGGCCGGAGGCGGCCCCTTAGTTTTAAGCGATTCCATAGTGAAGCCGGGCTGCTTTTCTTTCACCTTTTGCAGGAGCTCTCGCTGGCGGCGCAGCAGGTCCAGGTAGTAGTCCGCCATCAGGGCCTGGTTGCGCTCGTGCTGGGAATGCATGATAAATGAAGAGGTGATGAAATTCAGCTTCCAGTCGCGTATCACGGCGTGTGGCCGCGTTCGCAGCATGGGCCGCGGGTCTTTGGCCTCCAGGTCGGCCACGATGGCCCCGGCATCCACGATAGGCGGGCGGCAGTCGTATACATATTTGCCGTTGACCGTGGAGGGCCTGGTTGATAGCAGAGTGCTGACCGCGGCGATGACCGCGTCCACCAGGGGGGCGTCCTGCGGAGGACCCATATGCATGAACTGGTAGGGGCATTGCAGCGTGTCATCCGGCGGGCCAAACATGGTGAAGACGGCGTCCCGGTCCATGGCGCAGATATAGAGTGGGATGCCGAGGTCGGTGATCAGCAGCACGGTTTGGTCAATAATATGTAGGGGTGTACCTTCAGGTGCACCAGTTTTATCTGCTGTCCCCATATATATCTTCAACCGTTTTTCCAGCCACCGCCGCAGCGGGTCCAGGTTGGAGCGCCCGTACCAGATATTGATATTGAAAGTACGTATCTGCCCGCCGCGCGCCTTTGAGAGGAAATTGCGAAGGTCCTTCACGGCCGTGGAAGCCCTGCCCCACTTCTGAGGGTCTTTTTTCGCAGCCAGCGCCAGCGCGAAGGACATGGCTACCAGCGCCCCGCCGCTTACCCCGTAGATGCGTCCGACAGGTTTATTCTCGTCGAGCAGCGCCTGCGCCCGGTCGAGTTCCCTGACAATGAAAGGCAGGTCGCCCAGCTTGGCGGACTGAAAGATGATTGAAGGGTCAGATGCCATGAGATAGTTTAACATAGTTGTTGTATCGGGGATAGTGTTTGGGACTTTCCTGTGACTTTTCATGTTAATTTATAATTTATTATGATATACTCGTATTTAGCGGGATTGCAGATGGGTGGCTGGGGTCACAGCAGTCCGGCCGGATTGCATTAATAACAATTGGAGGTAGCGGTATGCGGAAACAATATTTGTGGATTCACCATTTTTTAAAAGTAACAGCCATATTGTGCCTGTGCCTTGTGCTGGCGGTCATCGTCATCTCCGCTTCAACCATTAGCACGTTCGGGGCCACGGCCAATGGACCCCTGCCGCAAATCAAGTCATTCACTGCCGAGCCCTTAACATTGAAAGACAACGAATCAGCCGTGTATAAATTCGAAGTATCGGGGGCTACGAACTTAGAGTTAATTGAGGCGGGCTCACTTCTTAAACTGATCAGCGGTCCTCCCGATGCAACCATTAAAGGGTCTGTCCGGGGGATGACTCCCAATCAATTCCGTACGGGTGACAGCAATGAGTTCAACTCCATACTGAGGGTCAGTAACGGGAACGGCACGGTGGATAAAATGCTGACACTATCTTATGCCACTGTGCGCACGCCGAAGCTTGAACTGCCAGCCGGGCAGACGGGAGCCGTTGAGAACCAGACCGAATCACGTGCTCCTAAATGGTTACCCCAGTTTTCCTCACCAGTTTCTTTAACCTCATCGACTGCATCTATTGTGTCTCCCTGGCCACCTCCGTTTGCAAAATGTTCCAGCGGCTGCAACAAGTGCCTGAGACCTGAGGAGGCGGCAGCCCTTGGGTCAAACCAGAAATGCCTGGAGCAGCCCTGCTACTACTCTCCTGATAAACAGCAAAATTGGTATTGCTACAAGCCTGGTACAGGCTGGTGCTGCAGCAACGGCAAGTACTCCCCGGCCTCCAAAGAGCAATGCGGCAAGCTGGGAGGAAACTGGTATGCTACCGAGGCAGAGGTGATCAAAGCTTGCCAGCCTGCAACAGGCTGGTTCTGCACTGGCGGCAAGGTTTTCCAGGGCACTTCGGCCCAGGCCACACAGGCTGGGGCTTTCTTGTATACAACCGAGGCGGAGGCAACCAAAGCCTGCCAGCAGCAGGGGTACTGCTGCCAGAACGGCCGGCTCACCTCGGCAACCCTGTCCACGTGTAAAGATGCCGGAGGCACATTCTATACAGACCCGAACCAGGCAGGGCAAGCCTGCCAGCAGCAGGGGTCCTGCTTCATTAACGGCCAGCTCTCCACAGCTACTCCCTCTGCCTGTAAATATGCGGGCGGAACCTTCTACACCGACCAAACCCAGGCGAGGGCATGCTACCAGCAGGCGACTTGCTGGTGCTGCTCAGGTGGAAAGGTCTTCCAGGCCACGCAGGCTTCTTGCAGCAATTCCGGGGGCAAATGTTACTCTACGCAAGCCCAGGCAACATCAGCCTGCTCATTTAGGCTAAGAACCGATACGGTTCTGCCTTTGCAGCCTATCCAGCCTACCCAGCCCCAAACGATCAAGTGACGGTTCCAATATGACACCTTAAGAGAAGTCAGGTATTTTTAATTGCGGAAAAGCGGAGGTTGTGAAATGAGGTTATCGAATTTTAAAACAGGCCGCCGGGTAGCGGGCTTTTTTAGAT
>JAPLHK010000093.1:19790-20137 GCA_026389715.1 Chloroflexota bacterium | reverse complement strand
TGGCGCTGAACACGGCGTGCTTGCCTTCTGCTTTTTTCATTACTCCTGCTGTTTGGGTTGCTCCCGACCCCGTGACAAAATGTGTGCCGTTTGCATTTAATCCCTCATTTACTACTTCCGGCACCGTCTGCTCTGGTTATCATCCGGCGAGTTTCGTTTTCTTCTGGCCCGGCCCTGGAATTCCGGGGTGGGTAATTGTGGATAACGCCACGGGGGCACTTTGGGGTTGCGCCGATAACACGGTCGTACCCGGGGCCTATACCTTTCAGGTTGGCGCCACCGGGTATAATGCAGATTGCGGGCCAGCTTTCACTGCCGATGCGACGGCGACCGTCACTCTCAATGTC
>JAPLHK010000093.1:16405-19701 GCA_026389715.1 Chloroflexota bacterium | reverse complement strand
TAGCCAATGCATCTGCCCCCCTGACCATCAACCCGACATTTTACCCGCTGGCATGGGAGAACATGCCGTTCACCATGACGCTGAGCGCCACCGGTTGCTCGGGAGCATATAACTGGAGCGCGGTGGGGTTGCCCTCCGGGCTGACAGTGACAGACCCTGTCGCAGGGATCATCTCCGGCAGGCCCGACCTGGGCACCTGTGGCATTTATACGGTGTCGGTAACCTGCACCGATACAGGTTTCTGCCCCACATCGGGCTGCTGCCCGCCCGTCAGCCGCCCTTACATTCTTTATGTCGATTGTTGGGGTGGTCCTGCTATTCCGTATCCTGTTAGCAGTTGTGATTTCACCGTCCAAATCGGGCCCGGCCTTACACAGGGACAGACATCGGTAATGATCGATGGCATACAGGAAACCGCCCTTGCAGGTGGTGGATCGGAAACTATTACGTCAATCCCGTGCCGGAGCCGCACCGTTTTGGTAAGTGATACCGTACAGGGCCTGGATGTTAACACCAGGTTTAAAGTCACAAGTCAAAATCCGCAGACAGTGACTGACACCTACACCACTGCCTATTTCGATTATGCTCAGGAGGTATTGATCAATACAGCCAGCGACCCCTCCGGGGTCACCCAACCACCAAATTCAGGCTTTTATACCACGGGCAGTAATTTTATCTCTACGGCGCCAAGCCCCGTTATTTCCGACACCCAGCAAAGCATAAAATATATTTTCCGTGACTGGAGATTGCCTGATGGCAGCGCACGCACCGGCAGGGACCTGGTGTTTACCGTCAATACAGGGGGAACCGTGACAGCAGAATACGATACCTTCTACCTCTTGACCCTGCAGTCGGATTACCCATACATTCATGAGACTCAGTGGGAGGCTAAAGACAGTAATGCCACATACGCACTGGCCCTGCAGACCGTCCCGATACCGGGCTTCTGGGGTTTCCTGGGTGGGGTCATCAGGCCGATCAACTCCAGTGGCACCCACCTCATGACCGGACCATATACCCAGGTAATTGAGTGGAACTACGACTTTACGATTCCCATAATTGTAATTTTGGTGATCTTGCTGCTGGTTATTGGGCTTGTGGTCTTTCTTCTTGTCCGCAGAAAACGTACCGCCCTACCCGCCGATACCACCACATCAGTAACTCAGACGCCACAAACTGTACCAGTAGTTGCCACCGCAGAAAAAAAGACGTTACCCGAAGCTGAAAAAGCCGGGAAGCCAAATTTCTGCGCTAAATGCGGTGTGGCTGTCGACCAAGACGCAGAGTTCTGTAAAAAATGCGGCAATAAAATTACATAGTTTCGTGTAAATCCAGTTCGGATTAAGAAAACCCAACTGTTTTTACCATTCCGCACCATTATAACCACCTCTTAAAAGGAATTTAATGCCTGCCCTTCACAACTATCTTCTTTTCACCCCAGATGCGGCGGATGAAGGGGTCGCCCTGGGCATTGCGGTAATCGAAGCCGCTGCTGGTCAGGTGCATGAGGTTGATATCGATCCCGGTGCTTGCCTCGAGGTCGGCTATGAGCTCCAGCAAGGTATCTTTGTTGATATCTCCCACGATAAGCAGTTCGATACCGCCCTCAGGGATTTTTTCTGACAGGGCGGCCTCGCCATGGATGACGGCGAGGGTTATAGCGTTGATTGCATTGAACTTTTCACGCAGGTGATCTGTGACGTAGTCGAGAGTGAGGATAGAACGGGGGTGGGGGGCAGGGGATTGTTCAGATTCGACAGATTGCTTCGCTTCGCTCGCAATGACAGTGGAAGGCGCTGCAATGACAGGGGAAAGAGGCGCAATGACAGAAGAAGGTTTGGCAGGCTGCTTCTCATCGTCCGATGTGATGTGGATGTCGGTCGTTTCAAGGATGATTCTGCGCCATTCGGCCAGCAGGGGGAAGCTCTGGATGACCTCGTAATACTTGAGGTTTCCCTGCATGTAGGAGCGCAGCAGGCCGGCCTTCTCCAGGTAGCCAAGCTCGCGGCGCACGGCGTTGAGAGGTTCACCTGTCAGGCGTGACGCTTCCCTGGTGTAATAGCAGGCGTTGATATCGGTCAGGAAAAATTTCAGCAGATTACGCTTGGCCTTGGAGGTGATAAAATACTTCAACGTGGTCATCAGTGAACACCTATAATGTTCTAATGTACAACGGATGTGGTCTTTTTTCAACCTTACCTCTACCAACTCTCTTTTATCAGTCCACTGAGGGCGGACATTAATGTCCGCCCCCACATATATTTGTGATAGAATTTCTTAAACCGACGGATATCAGGAGGCTGAGATGGAAACTAAAGATATACGGCAGACGGTGACTTTCAAGGCGGGCGCGCACGCGGTTTATGAACTGTTGATGGACTCTAAAAAGCACTCGGAGTTGGCAGGCGACGAGGCGAAAGTCAGCCGCAAGGCCGGCGGAAAATTCAATATCGGCGGCTATATCGAGGGAGTTAACCTGGAGTTGATACCCGATGAAAAGATCGTCCAATCGTGGCGCTACGAGGACTGGCCGGAAGGCCATTTCTCGAAGGCGACTTTCTCTTTCAAGGAAGAAGCCGGCAAGACTAAGATGACATTTACCCAGACGGGCGTGCCGGTGCAGTTTTACCAGGACATCAAGCAGGGCTGGATAGATTACTACTGGACGCCCATGAAAGAAATGCTATAGAAGTTAGAGCACAATATACAATTTAAGGAGATAAAAGATGGAAAAAGTGAAAGTGGGGGCGCAGCCGCTGGTTTTCCCCATGCCGGCTTTCTTAATCGGCACAAATGTGGGAGGCAAGCCGAATTTCATGACGGCTGCCTGGTCGGGGATTGCCTGCAGCGAACCTCCTATGATATCGGTGGCCATACGCCACCCGCGCTACACGCTTAAAGGGATGCAGGAGAACATGACATTCTCGGTCAACGTACCGTCGGTTGACCAGGTGAAAGAGGTGGATTTCTGCGGCATCAAGTCCGGCGCCAAGGAAGACAAGGTGCGGGCTTGCAAATTCAAGGTCTTCTACGGGCGGGTTGAGACCGCGCCCATGGTCGAGCAGTGCCCTGTCAACCTGGAATGCAGGATAGAGCACATGCTGGACCTGGGCAGCCATGTGCTGGTGGTAGGCAAGATCGAGGAAGTCTATGTATCAGGGAATTGTTTCACCGCCGAGCACGTGGACGTGAAGAAGATAAGGCCATTGCTCTGGACTACGCTACCGGCCAACGTCTACCAGGAACTTGGTGAGGTGGTCGGCAAGGCCTTCAAGATAGGGCTGGACCTTAAATAG
>JAPLHK010000093.1:0-16392 GCA_026389715.1 Chloroflexota bacterium | reverse complement strand
TTGCGGGGAACGGAGTGACGAAGCAATCCTTTTATTCTGTGAAGAGTTATCCATGGAAAGATTGCTTCGCTTCGCTCGCAATGACGGGTGGTAAACGGCTCGCAATGACGGTGATAAAATTGGACCCGCGATGACAGGTTGTAAAGCACTCGCAATGACGGGTAGTATGGTGCTTGCAGTGATGTTATTGCTCATGCCCGCTGCCTGTGCTCCCGCCGCGCCGATGGCGGTTGATAAAATCGGGGTCATGGTAACGGTGCTGCCGCAGGTGGAGTTCGTAACTGCGGTGGGCGGCGGCAAGGTGGAGGTGACAGCGATGGTGCCACCGGGCGCCAACCCGCATACCTACGAGGTAACGCCGGCGCAGATGGCGAAGCTAAGCACCGCTAAAGTTTACTTCAAGGTAGGCTCGCCTATCGAATTCGAGCTGACCTGGTTGGACAAGCTGACCGCGCAGAATGAGGATATGAAGGTTGTGGACTGCAACAAAGGCAGCAATAAAGGTATTGAGTGGATGCAGAGCTCCGACCCTGATGAGCCGGGCATCGACCCCCACACCTGGACCTCGCCTCAAAATGTTAAGATAATGGTCAACAACATTTGCGCGGGATTAGTTCAATTAGATACCGTGAATAAGAGCTACTACGAAGCGAACCGCGATAGCTACCTGCAGAAGCTGGAGGCACTTGACTCCGATATAAAGCTGGCGCTGGCGGGAGCGGTCAACCGTACCTTTATCGTCTATCACCCGGCCTGGGGCTATTTCGCCCGCGAGTACGGCCTGCAGCAGCTCGGCATAGAGAAGGAAGGCAAGGAGCCACAAGCAGCCTATATGGCCAGGCTGATAAACGAGGCCCGGGAGAAAAATATCAGGGTCATCTTCGTTTCACCCCAGTTCGATACGCGCAGCGCCGAGGCTATTGCTCATGAGATAGGCGGTAGGGTGGTTAGCATCGACCCGGAAGGCAGGGACTATCTGGATAATATGCGAAAAGTGGCAGCCGCATTCGGGGAGGCGCTGAAATAGACATGACCGCCCCGGGTGTCGTAAGGCTGGAAGATGTCTGGGTCAGGTATAACGGGACGCCTGCGCTGGAGGGCATCAACCTGCAGGTGGCGGAGCATGATTTCCTGGGCATCATCGGCCCCAACGGCGGCGGCAAGAGCACCCTGCTTAAGGTCATACTGGGACTGATCCGGCCGGAGCGTGGCATGGTGACGGTGCTGGGCAACCCGCCGGACAAAAGCCGCGGCAGGATCGGTTACGTGCCGCAATACAGCAACTACGACCATAACTTTCCGGTCAGTGTAATAGAAGTGGTGACAATGGGCCGCTACGGGAAGGCCGGCCTGCTTAAACCCTATGGGCGTATCGATAAGCAGGCTGCGGAAAAGGCGCTGCGGAGGGTGGGCATGCTGGACCACGCCGGGGCGCAGATAGGGCAGCTCTCGGGCGGCCAGCAGCAGCGCGCCTTCATCGCGCGTGCGCTGGTTTCAGAGCCGCAATTGCTGCTGCTGGACGAGCCTACCGCCAGCGTTGATTCCGCCATGCAGACGGATTTCTATGAACTGCTCGAGCACCTCAAGGAGGAGATGGCCATCATCATGGTCTCCCATGATATCGGGGCGGTGTCGGTTTTCGTGGATAAGATAGCCTGCCTCAACGTGCAGCTCTACTACCATGGTTCCAGGGAGATAACGCCGGAGATCCTCGAGGCGACCTATAAATGCCCGGTACAGCTCATCGCCCATGGCGACGTGCCGCACCGAGTGCTGAGAGAACATTAGAGATGTTCGAAGCCTTTCAGTTCGAGTTCATGCGCAACGCCATGCTGGCGGGCTTGCTGGCTTCGGTGGCCTGCGGCATCGTGGGCGTTTACGTGGTGGTGAAAAAGATCGTATCGATGAGCGGCAGCATCGCCCACGCGTCATTTGGCGGCATCGGATTGGGCTACCTGCTGAAATTCAACCCGGTGCTGGGCGCCATGCTGTTTGCCCTGCTCTCTGCCCTGACCATGGGACTGGTGACGCGCAGGACAAAGCTGCCCGAGGATACGGCAACGGGCATACTGTGGGCGCTGGGGATGTCGCTGGGTGTGATCTTCATCGGCCTGTCGTCAGGATACGCGCCTGACCTGATGAGCTACCTCTTCGGCAATATCCTGACCGTGCCTTTTTCGGATATCCTGCTGATGGCGGGATTGGACGTCATCATCGTGGCCCTGGTTATCGCCTTCTACAAGGAGTTCCTGCTGCTATCCTTCGACGAAGAGTTCGGCACGGTGGTGGGCATGCCGGTAAACGCCCTCTATCTGCTTTTGCTGTGCATGGTGGCGCTGACCGTGGTAGTGCTGATCAGGGTAGTGGGCATGATCCTGGTGATCGCCATGCTGACCTTCCCGGCCGCGCTGGCCAGGCAATTCACCCATGACATTAAGAAGATGATGCTGCTTGCGGTGCTTTTCGGCATGCTGTTCACCTTCGGCGGGCTGTGGATTTCCTACGTGCTGAACTTAGCCTCGGGCGCCGCTATTATCCTGCTCAGCGGGCTGGTGCTGCTGCTTTCCTATGCTGTGACCGGGCTGCGCGGCAAAGTCAAAGCCCGCAGGGGTACGGCTTAGCCTCCCGGTCAGTACAAAGTGAGGGTCATATTTAAGCCACGGCAGTACTAAAGTACGCTTTACACTTCATGTACCGCATAGTATGATGGCTTAAAATATTTATCCGGGGAGGAGAAAAGATGAGAAATGCGGTTCTATTGGTCTTGATACTATTACTGGCCACGGCGGGTTGCATAACCGTCGATATGGGGGGAGGCAGTTCGAATAAAGTGCCGGCAGTCGTCAAGTTTGAAGTCAGCCCCAACTACATCAGCAGCGGCGGGGCGGCTATACTTGCCTGGGAGGTAGAAAACGCCTCTTCCATCAGCATCGACCCGGGCATCCCGGCGGCGCCTTCTACGGGTGCGGATAAGGTAGCCCCGGCAACCACCACCACCTATATCCTGACAGCCAGCAACAAATACGGCTCCACCAGGTCGACCGTCCTGCTCACGGTGGGTGGAACGGGCAGCATCCCGCCGGCTCTCACATCAGTAACCCCGGTCATTAATTCATTTTCGGCCTCTCCCTCGAACATAACCTCCGGCAGTACCGCCGTGCTCACGTGGAGCACTACGAATGCCACAGGCGCCAGGATAAACGGGGCCGATGTGCCGGTCAACGGCAGCCAGGCGGTGAACCCGTCCTCGACAACAACCTATTTGCTCGAGGCAACCAACGGCTCGAATTCAACATCTTTTTCCACCATGGTGCTAGTGACCAGCCCGGCAACGCCGCCGCCCGCCTCCGGAACACTGCCCACAATACTTTCGTTCACGGCGAGCCCGGCCAGCGTGGCATTGGGCGGCTCGACAACATTGAACTGGAATACATTGAATGCCACATCTGCCAGTATTGCAGGTTACGGCGTGGTGCCCGTGTCGGGAAGCCTGACGATAAATACGACGGGTACGGGGAGCATAACCTTCTATTTAACAGCTACGAATTCGTCAGGCAGCAGCAGCGCGACCACGATGGTATATGTGGGCAGCGCGTCCCCGCCGCCGGTGACCGGTTCTCCGCCTATTGCGGCACTATATGTTTCCCCGTCCAGCATAACATCCGGCAACGCGGCAACGCTGAGCTGGATGACCAGCGGCGCCAGTTACATAGCCATAGATAATGGCGTAAAGAACCTGGTCGGCGTCACGGGCGCATCGGGCAGCGTAAGTGTTTCACCCTCTTTTACCACGACCTATACACTGACAGCTTCCAACGCTTACGGGAACACTTATGACTCAAAGGTACTGACAGTGATGGCGGCGCCGATAATGCCGGTCTACCGCTGGCCGACCATAAACGATTTCCACTGCAGCAATACCAGCGTGGTTGCGGGCAACCAGGCCAAGCTATACTGGACTGTGACCGACGCTGATACAATTACCATTGACAACGGCATCGGCAGTGTTGGCGCTTCGGGGACGGTCTATATATACCCGGTTGTTACCACCACTTATACCCTGATGGCCAGCAACGGCGGCAACACGGTGGCGAGGTCAGTGACCGTGGCGGTCACACCTTAATATTTGTTTGTACACAAAATAACCTTGTGCTATGATTGGTGGAACCAGCGCCAGCTGGTTCCACCAATTTTGTTTACAGGAGGCCAGTAAAGTGAAGATAGCTGTTCTCAACGGCAGCCCCAAGGGTGAAATCAGCGTCACCGTCCAGTACATCAAGTTCATCCAGAAAAAATTCCCCCAGCATGAACTGAAGCTGATCAACGTTGCCCACGACATCATCAAGTTGGAGAAAGATGACGGCCTTTTCAACTCGGTCATCGATGAGGTGAGGCAGTCCGACGGCGTTATCTGGGCCTTCCCGCTGTACGTCTTCCTGGTTTGCTCCCAGTACAAGCGCTTCATCGAGATGATAACCGGGAAGGGGGCACGGGACGCTTTCGCCGGCAAGTATGTCACGGTACTCAGCACGTCGATACACTTCTTCGACCACACGGCGCACAACTATATGCGTGGTATCTGCGACGACCTGGATATGAAATACGTCGAGCCGTTTTCAGCCGACATGGATGACCTCATGGTCGAAAATATGCGCCGTGTGTTGCTCAAGTGGGCGGATAACTTCTTCAAGGCCATTGAGAACAGGGCGCCGGCCATGAAGCTTTATTCCCCGGTTGTACGCGCAAAGTTTGCCTACAAACCGGGCAAAGGCGCGGGCAAGGTGGATAACGGGGGGTTAAAGGTCAGGGTGCTGGCCGATATAAGCGATGAGAAGTCCAACCTGGCTAAAATGGTGCAGCGCTTCAGTGAGTCATTCAAAGGTGATATACAGGTGGTCAGGGCCGGCGATGTCAAAATGCGCGGCGGTTGCCTGGGCTGCATGGAATGCGCCTTTGATAATATCTGCGTTTACCAGGGCAAGGATGAATTTATAGACTACTTTAATGCCGGTCGCGACGCCGATGTCACCATCTTTGCCGGTGAGATCGTCGACCGCTTCTTTTCCGCACGCATGAAGATGTTCTGGGACAGGAGCTTCTTCAACGGCCATATACCCACGTCGCTGGACAAGCAGGTGGGATTTATCGTTTCCGGCCCGCTCAGCCAGGTGGCCAACCTGCAGGAGATCATCAATGCCATGCCGCAGATGGGTGGCGGCAACCTCGCAGGGGTGGTGACAGATGAGTGCGCCGATTCGGGCCAGATAGATAAGCTGCTCGAAGCATTTGCAGCTAAATGCGTTGATAACGCCGGGAGCATATATATGCTGCCGCGCACCTTCCTGGGCGTGGGCGGGCACAAGATCTTCCGCGACCAGATCTGGGCCAGGCTCTCATTCCCCTTTACGGCAGACTACAGGTACTATGAAGAGCACGGCCTCTTCGACTTCCCGCAGCAGGACACCAGGTACCTGGAATACAGCAAGCAGATGACCGGGATGATCGAAGACCCCAAGATGAAGGAAATGGTGCGTAAGATGATTAAGACCGAGATGCTCAGGGGCTATGCCAAGATGGTGGAGACAAAATAATATTTAACCGTAAGCTCACAGAGCAGGGCGTCAAGCGCAGCCGGGAAGGACTGTTCGGCAAGATCGGCGCGCTCTTCAACCGCCCGAAGATAGAGGATTCGGCCTGGGAAGAGCTTGAGGAGCTACTCATATCGGCTGATGTCGGCATGCCGACCACGGAGAAGCTGCTGGGCCGGGTGCGAAAGCGTGTCAAGGAGGAGAGGCTGGAACAGGGCAGCCAGGTGCGCAACGCCTTGAAGGACGAGATGGCCCGTTTGCTGGATGTACCCGCGAAGCCGGCAGGCGCGATTCCCGTTAACGGCATGAAAGTGATTCTGTTTGTGGGTGTCAACGGTACCGGCAAGACCACCAGCATTGCCAAGCTTGCCCGTGAATACAAGAGTGCTGGCAAAAAGGTGCTGTTGGGCGCGGCGGATACGTTCAGGGCTGCCGCCATTGACCAGCTTAAGCTCTGGGCCGGCAGGGCGGGGGTGGATGTAGTAGCGCATCAACCGGGCGCCGACCCGGGGGCGGTGGTATTTGATACGCTGGAGGCCGCGCGCAGCCGCGGTATGGATACGGTCATGATAGATACCGCCGGGCGGCTGCAGACCAGGCACAACCTGATGGATGAGCTTAAAAAGATCAGGAAAGTGGCCGGCAAATACGAGGCGGCCCAGGAAGTTTTACTGGTGATCGATGCCACGACCGGCCAGAACGGCCTGTCGCAGGCCCGCAGCTTTGCCGAGGCTACCGACGTCACCGGCATCGTGCTTACAAAACTGGACGGGACCGCAAAGGGAGGCATAGTGCTGGCCATCAGCGATGAATTGCAAATTCCTATAAAATACATTGGCACAGGCGAAGGGATGGATGATATCGCTTCCTTCGACGCCAGGTTATTTGTAGATGCCATATTCGGCGAGGCGGTTTAAATTATGTTTGATATAGACTGGAACCCAATTATTTTCAGCATCGGCACGCTGGAGGTACGCTGGTATGGTGTCATGGTAGTGCTGGCGGTGATAACCGTGATCGGGTTCTCACTCCTTGAGGCCAAGCGCAAGGGGTTCTCCCAGGACATGGTCTGGGATGTGGGGCTCTGGGCCGTGATCGGCGGGATCATCGGCGCCAGGCTGCTGCACATCATCGACAAATGGGGATACTACATTAACAACCCGGAGCAGATACTCAATTTTGCGGGACTGGCGATCTGGGGGGCTGTACTGGGAGGATTGGCAGCTATACTGATCTACTGCTTAGTGAAGCGACTATCATTTTGGCAGCTTGGCGATATCGCCGCACCCGGGGCTATACTGGGCCAGGCCGTCGGGCGTGTCGGCTGCCTGATTAACGGCTGCTGCTACGGGCTGACCTGCGAGCTGCCTATCGCCGTCATTTATCAGAATCCCAGCAGCTACGCGCCGCAAGGCGTACCGCTGTACCCCACCCAACTGTTTCATCTTGTCTGGAACGTTATAGGGTTCGCCATACTGTGGGCTTTGCGTAAGAGGCTGAAGCCCGACGGATCGCTGTTTCTTATCTGGTTGATCTTCTTCGGAGCCGGCGATTTCATCATACGGTTTTTCCGGGAAACCGAGGCTTTCCTGTTTAATCTTCCCCAGGCCCAGCTTTTGGATATCCTGATCGTAGCCGCAGCCGCGGTAACCCTTGCGGTACGCTTTATCCAATACCGGCGTGTGAAGCCGGCGGAGGAAGCGCCGGACATCAATAAGAGCGGGCAAAATCCAGAAGGTTGAGCCTGAGCTGTCCTCTGCCGTTATAATTATCCACCTCCACCGAGTAAACCACGTCTATATGGCGCGACAGTTCGCCCATGTAGCTGCCCAGCCGGAAGCCCATAGTATCCCAGACGACGCCGTCCTGTTTGAGCTTCAGCTTGATATGGTCGTTCTGGTTGCCGACCAGCCTCTGCTCCACCACCTCGACCTTGCGGCTGAGAAATACCGGCGCCGGGTTGCCCATGCCGTAGGGTTCAAGCTGGCGCATATCCTCGAAGACCCCTTTAGCAAATGCCGACAAGGATAGCTCGGCGTCGATATTGATATGTGGCCTGAGGTCGAGGCCTGTCAGCTGTTCTTCGGCCAGGGAACGCAACTTTTTCTGCACCTGCTGAAGGTCACGGGTAGGGACGTTGAATCCGGCCGCCCGGGCGTGACCCCCATACCGGGTGAGCAGGTGGTGGCAGGTTTTGAGCGCGGACATCAGGTCGAACTCCGGGATGCTCCTGGCGCTGCCCCGGCATATATCGGAGCCGATCTGGACCAGTACCACGGGGCGGTAAAACTCGTCCGCCAGCCTGCCGGCCACCAGCCCGATTACGCCCGGGGGATAATCAGCATCGCTGGCCATCAGAATCGGTTTACCGCTGCCGTCCTCTAAAATCTGCCGGCGCGCCCTGTCGTAAGTATCCGCCACCAGTCGCTGGCGTTCCCGGTTTTTCTCTTCAAGCTCCTTAGCCAGCGCATGCGCCTGCGCCTGGTCTTGAGTTACCAGCAACTGGTAGCTGGTGCAGGCGTCATCCATACGGCCGGTTGAATTCAACCTCGGCCCTATCTGGAAGGAAACGGTTTCAGCGGTCAGGTGGCCTTTGTCGACCCCTGCGACTTTCATCAGCTCGTTCAGGCCTATGCGCTTCGTGCGGGAGAGCAGGTTCAGTCCGGTCTTGACCAGGTGGCGGTTTTCGCTGAGCAGAGGCGACATATCGGCGATGGTGCCCAGCGTGACCAATTCCATGGCGTTGGAGATAAGGTCGTCCCTCCTGTTGCTGGCCAGCAGCGCTTCCAGCAGTTTGAAAGCTACGCCTACACCTGCGAATTCAGTGAAGGGGCAGGTTGAATCGCTGCGCTTGGGATCGACGATAATTTTCGCGGAAGGCAATTCATCGAGGGGGACGTGGTGGTCGGTGACCAGGATATCCAATCCCATTTTGTGGGACTTCTCTATCTCGGCGAAAGCCGTGATGCCGGTATCTACAGTTATGACCAGCGTGATACCCTGCTTGCGCAGTTTCTCCAGAGCGGGTATTTTCAGGCCGTAGCCTTCGTTCTGACGGTGCGGAATATAGGGAATTACGTTGCCCCCCAGCGCAGCCAGGCCCTGCACCAGCAGGGCGGTTGCGGTTATGCCGTCGGCATCGAAGTCGCCGTAAACCGCCATCTTTTCACCCGACAGCAGGGCTTTATAGACGCGGTTAACGGCCGGATGCATATCGGGGATGCTGAAAGGGTCGATGGACAAACGGCTGTCGGCCTTCAGGAATGCTTCAGCCGCGTGGGCAGTGGTGATGCCCCTGTTATGCAGCAACCGTGTAACAAGCGCACCGGCGCCTTTGAATTCCAGCGGTTTATCAGATTCGGGTAAGAGTTTCCAGAGTGTATGGGCCAAATTCTAACTTCACTTTCTGAAGGTGAGTTATACCACAAAACCCGGGCAAAGTAAAAGTGCCGTATTCAGAAGGGCCCCAGACGCTCCTGGGCCAGGCCGGCTACCGCGAAAAACAGCATATTGGCAACATACAGGAAGGCAAATACCACGCTGCCCCAGAGATACCCTGCGTCGCTTTTCTCACGTTTGATGAACCTGTATAAATGCAGGATTATGGCCTGCAGCAGGTAAAGCGCGTAGCAGAGGATTAACGCTATGTTGGCTGCGACTCCCCAGTGGAAAACGAGCGAGTCCGCGGCGACCAGGCCCATGGCGAGGTTGGCGAAACCCACTTCGAACTGAAACCCGGGATTGGCCGATTCCAGTCCCAGCCGCCTGGCATCAGATTCGTGGTAAATCACATGGCCGAAAAAGCTGATAAATCCGGTGAGTAGTATTATCTCGATCGCAGGACGGGCGTCGGACCAGTGGAAATAAAGATAATAAGCAACTGCGATGCCTACAGTGATTACGCAATACCGGATAACGGAGATTATAAGTGAACTCAACCTGTGCTTACCTTCTTGAATAATAGTTGCCGTTTAATTCTCAGCGGCTGATCCAGGGCCGAATGACAGGGCACTATTTCAGCAGTTGATAACCGCCCGCGCGCATCAGCCAGTTGTAGGTAAGATAGCGCTCGTCCACCGCGTTGCCGTTTTGCGAAACCCATGACCGTACGTCCGGGGAGTTTTCATAGCCTATGCAGAGCTGGTAGTACCAGGTATGCACGACGTACCTGTGCCAGTAGTCGTAGTCGCCGAAGCCCATGCCGCTCAATTTGGGCTGGTTATGCGTGACCAATTCGATGTAAAAGTCCCCGCTGACCACCACGCCGGGCACCGGTATGCTCACCCACCGGGGGGAATAGTTAAAAAGGTCCTTGCCGAAGTCGGCGCTGAAAAGCTTTGTCTTGCGGGCGTCATAAATGACGATGGAGAAATTGGGATTGGGCTGTTCGATGGCGGCTATATCGGCCCCGTAAACCCAGGTCCCGGGCCCGCCTATCACGCTGTTGTTATTGAAGTCATAATCACTGCTCTTGATATAGCCGGAGACGTCGATATTATCTATCTCCAGGCCGCCGGCAGGCGCCGTAAGTTTGATCAGGTTCCCCTCCACCATCTGTACCATGTTGCCGGGCTCGCCAGTGCTGCCGGCCAGAGGGTCGCATCCATCCACATTGCCCGAGTCGATCTTGACAGTGACCGGCACACGGTTAAAAGCTACGGTAAGCTCCTTAGTTTGAGGGCCGATCTTGATTGTATACTGGCCGGGGATGGGCAGATTGGCCTGGAAAGCCAGGTAGTCGGCTTTGCCCGCCTCAAGGTACAGTGCCCGGTTATCAACAGTGTTGCCGTTGATGATGAGGTCTGCCTGGTAATTGCCGGCCGCCGGTCCGGTATTGGCCACCTTCATACTGACGGTTAAAGGCTGGCCGGCCACCGGAGAAGCCGGTTGCACCTCGATCGCATCAAAGGTGAAGGCTGGCAGATCGGCAGGCGGTGCAGGCTTTTGAGGGACCTGCGCGCGGGGTGAACACCCTGACGTCATGGGCACTGCGATCAGCATCAGTAAAGCTACCGCCATCAACAGCTTGCCTGGCAAGCGCTTCCTGGCAACGCCGTAGCGGACATTAAGGTCTGAATAAGTCATACAGCGATTATAAGCCACAGCCCACACCTTTTCAAAATGGGATTGGCGCACAGCTATTTCTTGAAGATCTTATCGATCTCTTCGTAGGCGTTATCGATGACCTTGCGGACAAGCTTCACCTGCTCGGGTGTGGCGGCGCGGCCGTTGCTGAAGCACAGCTTGCCGAGCCTGCCCATCCCGTGCATCAGCTCGTGGAATTCGTCGCGCGAGTGCGCGCCGCACCAGCTTTTCATGCTGTCATGTATGCCGTCCACGGTCTCCTTTTGCTCCTCGAGGAACTTCCGGCCTTCATCCGTGACCGTGTAGACTTTCTTGCCATCCTTCTCGGCCCCTGTCACGTAGCCCAGTTCCTCCAGGTATTGGAGCGTGGGATAGACTATGCCGGCGCTGGGAACGTATAAACCGCCGAATTTGTCCTCCAGTTCACGGATTATCTCGTAACCGTAACGCGGCCTTTCCTTGAGCATGTCCAATATCATATATTTGAAATCACCCTTGCGGAATATCCTCCCCTGCCAGGGACTGTGCCCGAACCTGTGTCCATGCATAATAAATATCCTCCTGATAATATATTAAAATATAACAAGATATATCTTAATATGTCTGTAAATAGTTGTCAAGCGGATTCTGTTTTGAGCCGATACCATGTATAATCGGCGTGCAACAGATGAAAGACAAGCCGGGCAGCCGCGCAGGCCGGGCTGACCGGACAAGGAGGGACCGGTGCCATTAGCCAAAGCTGACGGTGCGAATATATATTACGAGGTCATCGGCCAGGGCGACCCGCTGGTGCTGATACAGGGTTACGGCCATCATTTGCTCCACTGGGGGGCGCTTCCGCAGGAATTCGTCAAGATAGGCTACCAGGTGGTGATGCTGGATAACCGAGGGGTGGGCAGGAGCGATAAGCCCGATGCCCCGGTGACCATCGCCACCATGGCGGATGACGTCTGCAAGGTCATGGATGCCACGGGCATCGGGCGCGCCTCCGTTTTCGGTGTTTCCATGGGCGGCATAATCGCGCAGGTCTTTGCCATCAACCATGCCGACCGGCTGAACGCCCTGATCCTGGGCTGTACCACGCCCTGCGGCGCGCACCACGTCGCGGCGGACCCTGAGGGCATAAGGATACTCTTCGACTATGAATACCTGAAGAATATGACGCCCGAGCAAAGATCGCAGACCATATTCAGCTTCTTCTGCAGCGAAGAGTACATCCAGGCCAACCCGGATGCGCTGAAGTACTATCACATGGTGACCATGCAGTACCCTACACCCACTTCAACTTTCGCCCGGCAGGCGAAGGCGATCTCAATGGAGGACACCTGGGACAGGCTGCCTGGCATCAAGGCGCCCACCATGATCATCAGCGGCACAGCCGACCGCATAATGTCCTTTAAAAACAGCGAGTTGCTGGAGCAGAGGATACCCGGCGCCGAACTGGTGCTGCTGCAGGACAAGCAGCACGGATTCTTTATAGAGGCGATGGATTCCACCAGGATCTTTGTTAACGGCTTCCTCAAGCGCAAAGCCAAAAAATAGTGCCCGCTATTAAAAGGTGAGGCGCTATTGATAGTACGATATACACCTCGATTTTCATCATCACTCTTAAACATTTTGACAACTGATGGGGGTGGGGATACACTCAGTATACAGGCATAATGATAAATCCGGCTCTTAACTTGAAGCAGTATTGAAACTGGATGGGAGACAACCGGCAAAATGAGGGCATTCGAGGTTGTGGCAAGGATATAGACAATGGTAAGAAAAACACCCCGTAAACAACCGGCTGTAATTAAGCAACCCGAAGATCCAGCGCATGAATTGGCCGATAGTATCATCAACACCGTGCGTGAACCCTTAATCGCCCTGGACCAGGATTTAAGAGTAGTCAAAGTCAACCGCTCTTTCTATGAAACCTTCAAGGTAAAGCCTGAAGATACAGTGGGGCAGCTTATCTATGACCTGGGCAATAAACAGTGGGATATACCCAGGCTGCGGGAACTACTGGAAAACATCCTGCCCCAAAAGACAATCTTCGATAATTATGAGGTTGAACACGACTTTTCTGCCATTGGCAGGCGCATAATGCTTCTCAATGCCCGGCAGATTCAAAGAGTGCTGGGCAAAGAGAAGATCATTCTCCTGGCCAAACTGATCGGTTTTCAGGGAATTGCACGTGATATTACCGCGCGCAAGAAAGCAGAGGAATTACTCAGGGCATCAGAAGAAAAATACCGCACGCTGGTAGAGAATATCAACGATATCTTGTTTTCACTGGATACCCAGGGAAACATAACCTATGTCAGCCCGGTAGTTGAACGGTTAAGCAAGTACAAGGTCGGCGACTTAATAGGGAAACCTCTAACCCAATTTATTTACACGGATGACCTGCCGGGCGTTTTGGACAGTTACAACCGCCTTATGAACGGGCAACTGGAACCGTTGGAATACCGCGTGCTGGATAAAGACGGCCGGATCATATTTGTGCGCACGTCCAGCCGGCCGCTATATAAAGATGGAGAGGTCGTGGGTATCACAACCCTGATGACCGACATCACCGAACGCAAAAAGGTGGATGAAATGCTGCGCATCAGAGAGATGCAGCTCTCAGTGATTCATGACAACGTCTCGGATGTCATTTTCGTTATTGGCGTAGAACCCGATGATCAATTCCGGTTCGTCTCGGTCAACCGCAGATTCACGGAAGTGACAGGTGTGCTGGAAGACCGGGTTGTCGGCAAACCGGTTCAAGAGGTCATTCCAGAACCGGCGCATGCTCTGGTTTTTGGGAAATATAAGGAGGCCATTCGAAACAGGCAACCCGCTCACTGGGAAGAAGTCTCCGTCTATCCCGCCGGTACAAAAGTGGGTGAAGTCTCCGTTGCCCCAGTTTTTGACGCGAATGGAAACTGTACGCAACTGATTGGGACGGTACATGATATCACCGAGCGCAAGCAGGCGGAGGAAGCCGTCCGGACAAGCGAAAGGAGATTCAAGAGCATCGTCGAACATATCAGCGATATATTCTACGTGCTGAATACAAACTACGAAATGATCTATATCAGCCCGCAAGCCGAGAAGGTGATGGGCTATACACTGGAGGAAGTGCGGCACAACTGGCAGAGCTACTTGACTGATAACCCGATTAACCTGGCCGCGCGTGAGAAAACCCAACTGGCAATGGCCACCGGTGAGAAGCAGGAACCTTACCTGCAGGAGTTCATGGACAGGCACGGGACAAAGCGGCTGATTGAGATAAACGAGTCGCCGCTTAAGAACGATAAGGGCGAGGTCATCGGCATGGTCGGCGCCGCCCGGGACGTGACCGAGCGCAAGCGGGCGGAGACACTTCAAGCAGAGAGCGAAGCAAAATACCGCAGCCTGGTAGAAACGGCGGGTGCAGGTATTGCCACTATTGACCTCGATGGAAAATTCACATTCGCTAACGCCAGGGTCTGCCGGTGGGTGGGCCTCACCGAGGCTGATATTTTAGGCCAACCGTTTGCCGACGTCATACACTCCGACGATATGCCGGGTCTGATGGAAATGTTTTTAAGTGCGGCGGCCGGTGAGAGACCTGGCCCCACTTTTGAGTTCAGGATTATTAACAATGATGGACAGATCATATGGCTTTACACTAATCCTACATCGATAATCGTGGACGGTAAAACGGTCGGCTTCAATGCCATCCTGATTGACATCACCGAGCGCAAGCTGGCTGATGAGGCAATCCTGCGTTCAAAACTGCTTTTACAGAGCGTAATAGACTCGACACCCGACTGGATATACGTCAAAGACTTCCAGCACAAATATCTCCTGGTCAATAAGAGCTTTGCGAATTCTCAGAACTTCGCTCCCCAGGATATGATTGGCAAGGCGGATACCGAGGTCTTCTCCGAGGAAATGTGCCTGGGCAACCCGGATAAGGGCATAGCGGGATTCCACGCCGATGACCTGCAGGCATTTCAGGGACATCTGGTTCACAATCCCAGGAACATAGCTTCCTGGCCCGACGGCTCGCTGCATATTTCCGACACTTACAAAATCCCGCTAACCGACCAGTCGGGGCAAATATACGGCGCCCTGGTGTATAGCCGCGATATGACCGATCAGCGGAAAGCAGAGGATGAGCGCGAGTCCGCCATCAGGTCGCTGCAAAAAACCATGAGCAGCATGATAAGTACCATGTCCAGGATCGTGGAAATGAGAGACCCATACACTTCGGGCCACCAGCAGCGGGTGGCCGACCTGTCAGGCGCCATAGCCAGGGAGATGAAGCTGGACAATTCCCGAATCGAGCATCTGGTAATGGCCGCAAAGATTCATGATATCGGGAAAATGTATATACCGTCCGATATCCTCGATAAGCCGGGAAAGCTATCGGATATCGAATTGAACCTTATAAGGACACACGTACAGGGCAGCTTTGACATACTTCAGGATATCGAATTCTCCCAACCGGTCGCCCTGATGGCCTTGCAGCACCACGAAAGGCTGGATGGCTCGGGTTATCCCAACGGGCTGAAAAGCGGAGAAATCATGATGGAAGCTAAAATACTGGCGGTAGCCGACGTGGTTGAAGCGATGTCATTCCACCGTCCTTACCGCCCGGCACCGGGCATAGATAAAGCCCTGGATGAAGTATCCCGCAATAAAGGGACCCTTTATGACGCCGCCGTAGTGGATACCTGCCTGGAGCTCTTTAGCAGCGGTAAGTTCGAGTTTAAAGCGGTGTGATATCCAGGTACTGCCCGGAGGACCATACCGGACGGATTGACGAGCGCCCGCAGGCACGATAACGTTTGGAGGAGGCTGTCTGATGGCAGCTAAAAAGAAGCAGGAAGAAAAAGAAATCAAGAGTCGAAAACCGGGGCCTGAGACAAAGAAGAAAGTCGCCGGCGCCGCCGCCAATACTTCTCTACCGAAAGCGCAGTCCGCGGAGGCGCTGCAAAAAAGCGAGGACAGGTACCGTACGCTGGTTGAGAAAGCTTTTGAGGGTATTATTGTAATCCGGGATGGGGAAATCGTTTTTGCCAATCCCCGCGCTTATGAAATGATCGGCTATCCCCGTGACCAGGTAGCCCCCAGGGCTTTTATGGATTTTATCCATCCTGATGACGTGGAAATTCTTACCGGTAATTATTTGAGGAGGCTCAAAGGAGAGCAATTCGAAGAGACCTACACTATCCGTCTGGTTGATCGGCAAGGCAACATTAAGTGGGCACAGATCAGCACCTCACTCATAAACTGGGAGGGCAAGCCTGCGACGCTTACTTTCCTCACAGACATAACCGAGCGTAATCGTGTAGAGAAGGCCCTTCTTTTTACCCGGTTTTCACTGGATAACGCAGCCGATACCATGGTCTGTGTAGACCGCGAGGCACATTTCATTGATGTAAACGATACTTTCTGTCGCGCCTGCGGTTATTCGCGGGAAGAATTGCTATCGATGAAAGTTCACGATTTAGACCCGGACTATTCAGCCGAGATCTGGCCGGAATTCTGGGAAAAACTAAAAAAAAGTGGTTCTCTCATATTTGAAACCTACCATCGCTCAAAAGAGGGGGAATTGTACCCCGTAGAGATCAGTGCGCGTTACTTTGAACATGATGGAAAAGAATATCACACCGCAGTGGCGCGCGATATCACCGAGCGTAAGAAAAGTGAGGAAGCGCTGGAAGCCAGCGAGGCTAAGTACCGTTTGCTGGCAGACAAC
>JAPLHK010000100.1 GCA_026389715.1 Chloroflexota bacterium | reverse complement strand
GGCCGTGACTCTTCGCTGCCGCTCGAGCTAACCCAGGAGGTAGTACGGAACTCAGACTTCTCTTAGATCCTTCCCCGCACTTCTTCATATTCTACCAAATTAATGCAGCGCTGTACTTGGATTGATAGACCCCATAACATACTTGACAAAATATATAGTAAACTATACAATTAGTATAAGTAACATTACAGGGGGACATAAAATGCAAATAAGTAAATTTGGTATTTACAAGGCGATCATAGCGGGCGGGTTGGGCATTGCTGTGGCAATTGCGATCGCTACGGACACAGCCCTGATCGCGTTAGTAGCGGTTGTTGTAGCTATCGCACTTGCGTTTATTCTGGAACGCAATAACAAAGAGATCGTACGGGACGAGCGAATCTCGCAGATCAATGGGAAAGCTGCTTCTGCTTCTTTCTATAGCACGCTTATACTGGCGGCAGTCGCCTCATTGGGTACCGCTATTTTCCGTAACCAGTTGCCGGAGAACGTAGTTTTTGTTGGTACTGTCATGGGCTATTTTGTCTGTGTTGCATTATTGCTGCACATGGGTTTATACGCCTATTTCAGCCGGAAGCTATAGGGTGCAACAGATGAAAAACAGGCTAAAGGTTTATCGTGCCGTGCACGACCTCACACAGGAGGCGCTGGCCGATCAATTACGTGTGACCAGGCAGACGGTCATCTCCATCGAAAATGGTAAATACGATCCTTCCCTGCCGCTTGCTTTCCGTATCGCCAAGCTTTTCAATGTAAAAATTGAGGATGTCTTTTTATACGAAGGTGAACCGGGTGATTTTCACGGCTACCCACCCATGTCTAAAAAGTAAAGTCTGTGCAGGGATGCCATCTGCAACGACCGATGCTCTGGTCCGCTGAGCTACAGGCGCATGACGAATTCGGTTAGGTTGTGAAGAAGGGATGGGGTGAGTGGAGGGATTCGAACCCTCGATAACCAGGGCCACAACCTGGCGCCTTAGGCCTCTGGGCCACACTCACCACAACGGCACAAATTATAGCGTAAGCGCAAGGGTTTTTGCTAATTCGTGAGATTGCTTCAGGCCTGTGGCCTTCGCAATGACATTGTTTCTGTTATCTATCATGCCTGTTTCTGAATGTGATGGCCTGTACCAGGGCCCAGACGAGAAAGGCGAAGATTAGGGCGATGAGCAGTCCGTTGGTGGCATTATCGGTGGGCAGACCAGCGTGAAAGGTCGCAGCCGGCTCATTTTCAGTGGTAAAAGCAAAGACCGGGCTGGGATCGCCGGGTATGGGCTCGACCGGTGTCACCTGCCAAAAATAGGCGGTCTGGTAGTCCAAACGCCAGGGGAGCTTGTACGCTGTGGCATTTACCGCCTGGTCTATAACCGGCTGGCTCAAGCCGGGGTCACGGGAAAGCACGAAGCGGTATGAGTTTGTGCCCTGCATGGGCGTCCAGGAGAAGCCCAGCGGGTAGGACGGCACATCGCAGGCCTCGTGACAGGGCTGTAGTGATTGTATACCCGGGTAAGATGAGGCCGCCACGGGAAAGCCGGCGCGGACGGTGAAGCTGAGAGCGTATGACCAGTGGCTGCGTATAACCTGGCCGGTGGCGGCCCTCTTAACACGCACGTGCCAGAAGTAGGTATGCCCGGCCTCGGGCAAGAGCCCGGCGCCGATATAATAAGCAGGGTAGCGCAGGTCATTGGGGATGTAAAAAGGGTTGGTGTCAGGCGCCGCGTCCGTGACCGCCAGGTCGAACCACTTGTCCTTGCCGATCTCTATCTCATAGGCCTCCGCCAGCGACAGCTGCTCCCATGTAAGGTCGACCTGTGCGTTGCGCCCGGTCACGGGATCACAATATACCAGGCTGTTGCCTTTGGGGGAGATAAGCCAGGGGGAATGGTTGGCGAGCGTGTCTTTGAAAGCCCATAACCGGCCCACGCTTTTATAGGGATCGTAGTCACGCGCATCCACCGCCCAGATGGTTTCATCGGCATTGATGATGGCGCTGGGTTCCAGCCGGAATACGACGCCGGACATCAGGCCGGTGGTCAGCGAGTCCCAGAATACACCCAACTTGGGTATGCCTCCCCGGGACCACAGTGATCTGTCCACTCCTTTGGTATTGAGAGGGCTGTAAGCGGCGTAAATTACGCCGTCCTCGGCGGGGGCGATACCGTAATAGCTGTTGCTGGAAGGAGTCATATCATCCCAGCGGTTGCTGGTGCCCACCGCCCAGCGGTAGCACCCCCCGGCATCATCAGCCAGGTAGATGAGATGGTTGTCTTTGAATTCCTTGTCGAAGGCTGCGTGCCTGTTTCCGCTGCTGTAAGCTGGCTGAGTGATAAGTATCCAGTCTTTGCCGCCGTTAACCGAGTAGGCAAGCGGGCACTGCTGTCCCAGGGCCGCAGCGGCCATAACGTAGTTGCCCTGCACGGTAATGGTGTGCGCGGATAACAGCCCTGTATCCGTGAATTTATCCCAGCTCCAGCCGCCGGATTGATATCTGCCGTGGCGTACCAGGGCGTTGGCCTGCAGGATATACAAATCATCGCTGCTTTCAGCGGCGATGTCCTGCAGCAGGGCGCCGGGCAGGCAATCGTTCCATGTTTGACCACTGTCCCTCGACTGTATGATACGCGTTGTCGCCTGGTTGCCCAGGAATAGGCTGGAACCGTCCTTTTTCTCAGGGGCCAGCCTGAGCAGGGGCGCGGAAATATCCATGCAGGCTACTCTTTGCCAGGCGTCACCGAGGATCGCCGTGCGGCTGCGCCAGGCGCTGTCCAGGCCGTTATCGTTAACCGAGGATAGATATACGGTCTTGCCGTCCCCGGCCACCGCCAGCGCGCTGAGGCGGTTAATGCGCGTGTCGATCAGCCCGAGCTGGTTCCAGGAGATGCCGTCATCTATGCTGACGGAGAAGGCGGATTCATCGAGCTCACTCGAGGCCCAGGAGATATCAGAAAGGTCCGACCATTTGAGCGGTGTATCACGGTTGCCGGACCCTGTTCCAGTGAGAGCGGTCCCGCCATCGCCGTCCCAGGCTACTATGGCGTTGGCAAACCCGGAGCCGTATCCTCCTGTCGGTGCTTTGAGCGGCTTTGTCCAGGTAGAGCACTGCTCAAGCGGGCTGTCCGTGAACCACAGGGTTGCCGCCGCGGTGAGCGGGTCGGCTGTTACGCCGCCGGCCAGCAGCTTGCCGGACACGGTTGTGCCATGATAGGAAATCGAGCTTATGCGCGGCCTGCCTGCGGGTACCTTGAGGCGCGTGACGATGCTGTCATTGAGCCGGTAAACATCATCGAGCGGCTGAGAGACGCCCAGCGATGTACCATTGGAATCATAAGCGGCGAAGATGATGCGGCTGGCGCCGGCGCCTCCTTCGAAATCGGAGGGCAGGGACAGGCTGCCTGTAATGATACGCGTTTTACCGCTGCTTGAACCTCCGGCCTGGTCGGGTGTGCAGAGTTCCACCGGCCAGTTTGGCGCCGTGTTGAAGTTGCAGATATTTGCAGCGAAGTCGCGTGAGCAGAGGTTGATATAGGTCCTTTGTAAGGTGCTTGACATAACAATGATGGTGGAATCGGAACTGTAGGCCGGGGATGGATGGAGCGTAATGATGTCGCCGCCTATGAAGCCCTGGGCTTTCCAGCCGGCCATCCCCGGATAACGAAATACATAGATCTCACCCTGCGCCAGCCCATCAGACGGATTGCGGCTGCCGATGATGATATCGTGTACCTGGATACCCTGGTAATCGTAAGGAAGAGATATGGCGATGCTGCCTATTTGCTCACCGGATCCGTACAGCCAGGGGATGAGGCCGCTGTAATACCAGTTGGTGCCTCCATCCACGCTGTAATAGACCTCCCTGCGGTGTGTACCGCCGGCGTCCACACAGACTGCCGTCACGAAATCGGGATTATCCGGAGCAATCGCGATGTCGGCGATAGGGAAGGTTGGCGCAGGCGGCGCTGGGATCCTGGCAAGCCATTGAGTGGGACGCTGGCTCCAGGATACGCCCCCGTCCCCGCTGCGGTAGATGCCGGCGTTGACCAGCGGGCCGCTGCTGGAATTGGGGATGTCTGTGGTATAGATTATTTTACCGTCTGCGGAGACCACCATGGCATTTATCTCGCAGGGGGTGCGGATGTCGTTGCGCTGCGGGAAGCTGCCCGGAGTATCGATGGCGCCCCACTTCAACACGCAGGTGGACGGTGTGCCCGCCTGCAAAGGCTCGGGGAAAAGGGACAAAAATAATAGAGTTATTGCCGTGGAAAGGCAGATAACTGCACAGTATTGTAAATAACCTATGTTTCCTGGGTGATGATTGGTTCTATCCACGCCGTGCTTCCCTGCTGCCAGGGTCCGCCAGATTCTACGCGGAAGATGAAATACACTTTCTTACCGGCGAACTGGCTCAGGTCAACCTCATAAGCCTCAATTTTACTGGTGGAGTCTATCGTAACGGGCGGGAAATAGGTTATTTCATTGCCCTGCATCGTGCCCAGCATGAATTTGGCCCCGGCAGGCGCCCGTGTATCGCGGGTCAGTCCCAGTTTGCAGGTGAATTTACATTTGTGCGGGATATAGAAAGGCTCAAGGGTCTCTGGTGTGCCGCGAAGCAGTCCAAAAGTACCCTGTATCCAGCCGCCGGCAGGCGGAGGCGCTACCAGAAGAGCATCCTGGTAGCTTTCACCGTTTCCAAGCTGCGCGGTGGATATGTAGGCCAGCCCGGTATTGCTGTCTTTGAGGATAGGCCAGTTAAGCGTGGTATCTCCGCTCTGCCAGTGCGCGGTATGAGCATAGCGCGCAAGGTTGATGCTCAGGAGAGGGCCAAAATTATGCTCAAGGCAGTTGTTGGCAGCGTTGCTTTCCACGCAGGCTGCTTCAGCATTAGCGCAGATCCTTATATTTACTGCGTCGGTAGTTGCTTCTGACCCTCCGGTATACCCAAACTTGGGCGAAAAATGGTATTGCTGTAACGCCTCGACGCGTTCCTCGCCTGGAGCGAGCGGTGCGACATAGTCCTTGGATTCAAGTAAATCGTTCTTGTACAGGTAGGTCATAGTCGGGCAGGAAGCGAGATCGCCGGCGTTCTTAATACGGTAGGAAATCACGTTGCCGCTGGACCAGAACTCCAGTATCTGCAGGTCGGGCTTCTCTTTGATAAACGGAGCTACATTTACGGTCAAAGCGCTGTAACTGCAGCCTCCCCTGTTCACCGCATACAGCGTGTATGTAGTATCCACCGCTGGATTGACAGCCTGTCCGCCTTCTACCGCGACCGTGCCCGGGATAGGTTGTATATTAACACGTGATGCGCCGGTAACCTTCCACTTGAGCACCGCCTCCTGCCCTGCTGTTATCCGGGGCGGGTCAGCTGTGAAAGAATTTATACCGGGTATGGGAACAGATGGGTCTTTCAGGATTGAGAAAGTACCCGAGGCCTTTGGTGCTCCGCTAATCGAGAGGTCAACCTGATAGTCGCCGTTGATGAATCCATCTTCAGGCGCCGGCAGTGTGAATCCGACGTAGCAGTCTTTGTCGCAAACGGCCGTATCTTCCCGGATGACAGGTTTGGCCTCTTTAGACATGCCGCCTTTTAAAGAGGTCCAACTGGCTTTGACCGTGGTAGAGGGGACGGCCCCGGAAACCCTGGCTGAACAACAAACCCGGGGGCTATCGACGTAAAAAGTGACCGTGGTATCTGCGGGACGGTAATCTGAGACGAATCCCGTTGTAAGTGTGACCTCTGAGATGGAGGGCTGCGGATTAAACAGCCCCGCACAGGCAGTTGAAGCCAGCATCGAAGCTAAAGCAAAGTATGCAATCGCCCTGTATAGTCTTATGTGCAGCGTCATAACGTAATCTCCAATGATAGGTGTTTTATATCGGATGTGTCAAGCATACGAGTAAATCAAATTTTCTTGATTCGCCTGAAGTAGTTTTTAGTCATATAGGAGATCCATGCCCAATGGGTGATGATATGCGTGCTGAAGAAGGTCAGCAGCCCTACGGCCAGCCACTGGTGCGCCTGTACCCAGGTACGGCGGTCGAAGATCACGGCTTTGCCGGCTTCGCTGCCCTCGGGGAGCGCAAACCATAAGATGAAGCCCGATATTACGAGGAGCAATAAAATCAGGCCCTCGATAGCATCGAGGATATAGTGCATGGTGGCCTTTCTCATGTAAACCTCCGGGGCAGGCTTGGCATTATATAAAAGCATAGCATCTTTCAGGTTATAATTTGAAAACTGGGCGGGAATAAATGGCTACCTTACTGGCTGTCGCCGATGAATCAATATTCCCGGCTGGGGCAAATAGCGGCCAGGCAGCACACAGGACAGAGGGGGCGCTGTGCTTTGCAGGTTTTTCTGCCATGCTCTATCAGCAGGACGTGGCAGCGGTAGATATCTCCGGGCGCGGTCAACGTCTCCATTTCCAGGTGTGCGGCATCGGCCGATAGCCTGTTTCTAATCAATCCCAGCCGCTTAACAACGCGGTACACGTGTGTGTCCACCGGGAAGGCCGGCATGCCCAGCGCAAAGAGCAGCACACAACTGGCCGTTTTCATGCCGACGCCCGGCAGTTGGAGCAACCATTCCCGGGAGTCCTCTACTGTCATCTGCTCGAGAAACCGCAGATCAAAGCCGGGAGCTGCTTTTTGCAGGGCCGTCAGTGCGTTCTTGATATATTTGGCTTTAACGTCCGCCAGTCCTCCGGCACGTATGGTGTCGGCTATTTTAACGGGTTCCGCTGACGCGACTTTATCCCACCCGGTGAACTTCTCGAGCAGGGACTTGAAGGCGCGGCGGGAATTTATATCCGAGGTATTCTGCGAGAGAATGGTCAGGACGAGTTCGTCTGCGGGCTCAAGCTGCTTTTGCCAGGTGCGGTCGCCGTAGGCGGCAACGAGCTTAAACAAAATGATCTTGATGCCTGGTTTTCGCATGCGGTCAGGTACACAACCTTTTGACTATGTCTTTATATACTTCCGTGCCCTTGATGACGCTCTCAACAGCGATTTTTTCGTCAATGCCATGGATGGATTTCAGGTGGTCTGCCGGTATAATCGCCGGACAGAAGCCATAGGATAACATGCCAAGACCGCGGAAGAAGCGGGAGTCGGTAGTACCCAGCATCAGGTAAGGCGCGGCGATGGCCCCGGGATAGTGGTCAAGCAGCGCCTGCTCAATGATGCGGTAGCTATCCGTACTCATGTCGGAGGAATTGCCCTCACCTTTCATGATGAACTCGATTTTGATCTCATCATCGCCCATCTGGTGTTTCAGCATCTTGATCCATGCACTTATTCCCTGGCCGGGCAGCAGCCTGGTATCAACTTCGGCCTCGGCATAGGAGGGGATGACGTTGACCTTATCGCCGGAGTGTAACGAATTCAAGCTGATGGTGTTGGTCAGCATGGCTTTGACCTGGGGCACGGCCAGCAAACCATGGTCCTCTATGATTTTTAGCAGGGTGTCTTCTTTGCCGTCTTCAACAAATGGTTTGATAAATTCCCAGGCCGGGGCCATCCTCCTGAAATACTCTGCTACCACAGGCGTCACCCTGAGGGGGACACGGTAATCGATAAGCCGGTTGACCGCCTGCGTTAACCTTTCCAGGGCGTTATCTCCGTGCGGAGTGGAGCCGTGACCGGGTATGCCTTTTCGCTTGAGCTTTATCCAGCAGGGGCCTTTCTCAGCGGGAGAGATCATGGCCAGCAGCCTTCCGGGCACTATGCCCTCGGTTACGTAGCTGCCTTCATTTAATACCAGCCCCGCCGGGAAGTCGCTGCGATGCTCTCGCAGCAAATGCTCAATGCCGCAGTCCGCGCCGGATTCTTCATCGGCCGTGGCCAGGAATACCAGGTCGCGGTTGAGAGCCGCCTTACTATGCTGGACTTCGAGCATGGACAGCAGTTGCATAATGCCCAGCGACTTGGTATCCAGCGCACCCCGGCCGCAGATATAACCGTCGATTATCTCGCCGCCGAACGGATCGAAGCTCCATTCATTCCTTTTGGCGGCTATCACATCCATGTGGTGAAGGAGTAGGAGCGGTTCCCGTTGTCCCGAACCCTTGATTACCGCGCGGATGGACTGCCTGCCCGGTTTGGATTCGTACACCCTGTAATCAATGCCTACGCCTTTCAGTATCCTCGCGAAAAAATCGGCGCCTAGGTGTTCATTGCCCGGCGGGTTAGTAGTATCCAGCCTGACATAGCTGCTTAAAAGCGCGACGGCCTCGTTTCTCATGAGATGCCATGCTCCTCTGAAAAAATCCGTTTTAGATTATACTCCATTTACCATGCAGGGCCATCACTCGAATTGCGTCATAATTATTGTTACCGAAAATAGT
>JAPLHK010000058.1:3645-4206 GCA_026389715.1 Chloroflexota bacterium | reverse complement strand
GGCTTCCAGGTGCTGGAAGTCCAGGGACCCGCACTTATCACCGTTAGTAACGAGCTTGGCGAAGCCCGCTATGCCACATTGAAGGGCATCATGGCGGCCAGCAAAAAGCAGCCGATCGTATGGAAACCCGCCGATATCGGCGTGGACAAGTCCGGCGCAGCAGCCAGGAAAGCTAAGGTCGTCAAGCTCTTCCAGCCCGTGAAAGAAGGCAAATGCGATATCGTCAGCGCCGATTCACCGGCCGAGGCAGGCGCCCTGCTCGCACAGAAACTGCGCGAGAACAAGGTCATTTAACCGTAACGACAGGATTATTAATAGGAGGATATAATGGCTGATAATAAAGGTATTCTGGTTGTCGGTGAAGTTGCCGAAGGCAAACTGCTCCCGATTACTGCTGAGATTCTCGGCGCCGGAAGGCGTCTTGCTGATGAACTGAAAGAACAACTGAGCTGCATCCTTATCGGCGCTCAACTTGGAGACGCGGGTAAAGCCGCCGTGGCGGCAGGCGCGGACAAGGTTTACATGGCCGATGACGCGCAGCTTAAAGATTACGAAAACAGC
>JAPLHK010000058.1:0-3621 GCA_026389715.1 Chloroflexota bacterium | reverse complement strand
ATCATGGGTCAGACCGCCAACGGCCGCGATTTAGCTCCCAGGCTGGCATTCAAGCTGGGCGTCAGCGCGGTTATGGACTGCCTCGAACTGGCTATCGACCCGGCTACCAAGCTGATGCAGTGCACGCGGCCTGTTTACGGCGGCAACGCCAAGGCCATCTTCACCTCGGACGCGATGCCCCAGGTAGCCACTGTGAGGTCCAAGGCCAGTTCACCCATTGCCCCCGACGCGGGACGCGCCGGCGAGGTCAAGGCGTTTGCTGTGGCGCTGGACGCTTCCAAAATCAAGGCTAAGGTGCTGGAGACTATTAAAGAGGAAGTCGCCGGCATTAAGATAGAGGACGCCGCGGCAGTAGTTGCCGGTGGGCGTGGCATGGGCGGTCCTGAGCCATTCGCCAAAGAGCTTGCCGACCTGGCCAAGATACTCAAGGGCGCCGTAGGCGCATCCAGGCCTCCTTGCGACAACAAATGGGTGCCTGATTCAATCCAGGTCGGCCTGACCGGCAAGATCATTGCCCCCGAGCTGTACATTGCCATCGGCATCTCCGGCTCGAGCCAGCACATGTCGGGCTGCGCGGGCTCCAAGTGCATCGTGGCTATCAACAAGGATCCAGAGGCCAACATCTTTAAAGAGGCCCGCTTCGGCGTGGTAGGCGACTGGAAGATCGTGCTGCCCGCCTTCACTGCCAAGGTCAAAGAGCTGGCCGCGTAATTCAAAGTTAATAAGTTAAGATATTGAAAGCCCCTGCCGGTTCACCGGCAGGGGCTTTTTGTTTTACTCTGAAGAAATTGTTGTAGGTGCAGATTTAGCTGCAACCGCACCCGGACGGGTTTTTAAACCATCCCAAATTTATTACTCGTGCTGTGCTGCGCTCTTATGCTGGGCGACTATCTTTTGTGCGATAGGCGCCGGCGCCGCCTGATAGTGGCTGAACCCAACGGTGAAGGTTCCCCGGCCCTGAGTCATGGAGCGCAGGTCGATGGCATACCTGAGTATCTCGGCCAGGGGGGCCTGCGCCTGGATGACATTCATGCCCTGGCTGGGGTTCATGCCGCTCACGTGGGAGCGCTTGGTATTGAGGTCGCCGATGATATCCCCGGTAAACGAGTCGGGCACGGTGACCGCGATCTTCATGATAGGCTCGAGTAATACCGGCGACGCGTCGCTCATGCCCTTTTTAAAGGCCTGGGCCGAGGCGATTTTGAAGGCCATCTCCGAGGAGTCGACCGGGTGGAAGCTGCCGTCTATGAGAGTGACCTTCATATCAACGGCAGGGAACCCGGCTATGACGCCCTCGACACGTGCTTCTTTGATGCCTTTCTCGACGGCCGGTATGAAGTTCCTGGGTACCGAGCCGCCCACTACCTTTGACTCGAATTCGAAACCACCACTCGGTGGCAACGGTTCAATCTTAATTACAACGTGCCCGTACTGGCCGTGCCCGCCGGTCTGTTTCTTATGCTTGTATTCAGCCTCGACCGGGACGGTGATAGTCTCCTTGAATGGTACCCTGGGCACATCCAGCAGCACTTCCACGGCGAACTTGCGCTGCAGCCTGCTGGCGGCGATATCGAGGTGGGTGTCGCCCATGCCGCCCAGCGTGAGCTCACCGGTATCGGCTTCACGCTGTGCCTTTAAGCTGGGGTCCTCCTCGCATATCCTGGCCAGGCCCGAACTCATCTTATCGAGGTCTGCCTTGGATTTGGGGTGGACAGCCTTATTTAAGATAGGCGCCAGGTACTGAATGGAAGCGAGTTTAAGAGGATGTTCTTTAACACCGAGTGTGTCACCGGACGCCGTACTGGCCAGCTTCACCACCAAACCGATGTCCCCCGTTATTACCTGGTTGACGGTTTCCTGGCTCTTGCCGCGCGGCACGGAGACCTGCCCGATCCTCTCGACGGCTGCCTTATTTACATTCCAAACCTGTGAATTGCTGGATAAAACACCTGAATAGACACGGAAAAAGCTGACCTTACCCACATGCGGGTCGGTAGTCGTTTTGAATACCAGTGCGGCCAGCGGGGACTCTGCTGCCGGCTTAACTTCTTCTTCCGCGCCGCTGGCGTTGACTGCCTTGAAAGTGCCGGCGGTAACTGGTGAAGGCAGGTATTCCACGATGGCGTCAAGCAGCATCGCCGCTCCATTGTTGGTGAGGCCTGATCCGGCCAGTACGGGGATTATGCCGCCCTGCAGGGTAGAAGCCTTTAAACATTTATATATCTCTTCGGTGGTTATCTCCCCGCCATCGAGGTACCTGGTCATTATCTCATCGTCGATTTCCACTACCGCCTCGATAAGCTTGTCGCGGGCGCTGTCGATCTCCGCCGCCATTGAAGCCGGCACCTCGATCTCCTTGACCGGCGCGCCGGCATAGGCTTTTTTGGCGATGATGTCGACGACGCCTTTGAACTGCTTCTGCGAGCCGATGGGGATCTGGATAGGTAGGCAGCGTGTATTCAACTTGGATTGTATCTGCACGAGGGTGGAGGCGAAGTTGGCGTTCTCGCGGTCCATTTTGCTCATGAAAATCAGGCGCGGTATCTTTGCCTCCGAGGCATAGCCCCAGACCTGCTCCGTGCCGACCTCGACTCCCGATGCGGCGCAAACCACGATGACCGCGGCTTCGCTCACGCGAAGGGCCGATTTGACCTCGCCCACGAAGTCCGGGTAGCCCGGTGTATCGATGAGGTTTATCTTGGTGTTCTTCCAGTTCAGCGGCAGTATAGTAAGGTTAATGCTTATCTTATGCTTTATCTCGTCGGGGTCGTAATCGGAGGTCGTGGTGCCATCGGCTACGTTGCCCATGCGGCTGATGGCGCCGGCATCGAAGAGCATGGCTTCAGCCAGGGAGGTTTTACCGGAGCCGGAATGTGATAGCAGGGCGACGTTGCGGATTTTATCAGGTCCAGTTTGCTGCATTTAAATACCTCGATTCTTGTCTGAATTTTTTAAAAGGCGCTCGTGCATTGTAGCAGTGTAAGCGTGCAAACGTCAAGGTTTATTATTATAATGGTATACGTTGAAAACAGGGCCTGTTTGAAACAGGGATAGGGTATTTGTTGACACGCCCATATCCCTGTGCTAATATGTATTCCGTTTTCCTAATTGTACCTTAACAACTGGATAGTGGAAGGAAGGTTCTAAACTAAACTAATATGAGAGTTTGATCCTGGCTCAGGATAAACGTTTGCGGCGTGCCTGATGCATGCAAGTCGAACGCCCTGATTTTTCGCAAGATTGATCAGGGAGTGGCGAACGGCTGAGTAACGCGTAAGTAACCTATCCCTAAGTGGGGGATAACTTGCCGAAAGGCAGGCTAATACCGCATATTCTGGTAAGCGTTAGCTTATCAGCAAAGCTTTTGCGCTTGGGGAGGGGCTTGCGTCTGATTAGATAGTTGGTAGGGTAATGGCCTACCAAGTCGGTGATCAGTAGCTGGTCTGAGAGGACAACCAGCCAGACGGGGACTGAGATACGGCCCTGACTCCTACGGGAGGCAGCAGCAAGGAATTTTGCGCAATGGGCGAAAGCCGGACGCAGCGACGCCGCGTGGGGGATGACGGCCTTCGGGTTGTAAACCCCTTTTCCCGAGGAAGAGATATGACGGTACTCGGGGAA
>JAPLHK010000020.1 GCA_026389715.1 Chloroflexota bacterium | reverse complement strand
GCGGAATAACTCCTCGCTCTGCCGCAGCGCCTCCTCAACACTTCTACTACCTGTTATCTCCGCCTCGAGATCCTGTATCCTTTTCTCGAGCTCTTGTATCAGGCTATGGTTAAATAGATTACCCTGGGCGTCCTTCCCTGCCTGATGCCTGCGTCCGCGCTTTTTAGGCGGGGGCGGGACAACGGGCAACTCTGCCGGCAGTGCTTTCATCACTGGCCCCGTTGCCTTTCTTCTGCGTGGCACTGAAGCTTTCGGTTTCTTTTTTTCAGTCACATCACTTACTCGTAATCCCCTATATATTCTATGTATTGCCAGGTTGTGTCAAGTCAGGCCGTATTTATAAAAGCAGTATTATTTATTGCATTTTCTCGTGTAAGCTGCGGCGGCCTGTATCTGTTATGTTATAATAATTTTACATGTGGGGGAGTTATGGCTATCAAGTATATTAAAGAGCCTGAGTTAGTTGACCCCGTCATGATCGCCAGTTGGCCTGGCATCGGCAATGTCGGGATGATCGCGGTGGACGTACTGCGCAGGGTAATGCGGGCCGAGATGATGGCCTACATCGAGCCGCAGGATTTTTTCTATCCCAGCAGGGTTATCATCCGCAGCGGTGAACTGGTGGAACTCGGCTTTCCCTCCAGCGAATTCTATTTCGCGCGTAACGAAAGGCATGACCTGATTTTTTTCGTGGGGGAGGAGCAGCCGGCTGAAGGGGGAGGAGTCTATGCAACGGGCAGTAAGGCCTATGCCATGGCCAACCTGGTGCTGGACGTGGCTCAGAAATGCGGCTGCAAGCGCGTTTATACTTCGGGGGCTGCGGTGACGCCCATGCACCACACGGCGAGGTCGCGTGTATGGGCCGTGCCGAATTGCGCGGAGCTTTTACCGGAATTTAAGAAGTATGATAATGCGGTGCTGATGTCCGACGTCGAGGGCCGGGGTGGTGAGGGTAGCATCACGGGACTGAACGGCCTGCTGTTGGGCATAGCGCGCCGGCGAGGCCTCGAGGCCGTCTGCGTTATGGGAGAGATACCCATTTACCTGCAGGGCTTTCCCTTCCCCTATCCCAAGGGTTCCAAGTCTGTGCTGGAGGTGCTGGCCGCTGCCCTCGGCATGTGGATAGATATGGAGCGGATCGACCTTATGGCGCAGGACAGCGAAAATGAGCTGACCGGCCTGTATAATAAATTGCCGCCCGAGATAAAAGAGCGGCTCGACCGGCTCAAGCATACTACGGTGGCCGCACCGGAGAGCATGGAGGCCATTACCGACGACGATAAGAGGAAAATACTTGATGACGTGGATAAGTTTTTCAGGCGTGAAGGCGGGGGCGAGCAGCGTTGAGCTTAGGACCTGTATACCGGCTGCACGGTGAACACAAGCTGCAAAAACCGGCCCTTATCGTTGCCTGGCTGGAGGATGCCAGCAGCCTGGGCGTCCGCACCGTTGATTACCTGATCGAAGGATTGGGCTGCCGGGAGTTCGGCGAGATACTGCCCGAGGGGTTCTTCCCCATGGCCGGAGTGAACGTGGTGGATGATGTGGCGCAGTTCCCCGAGAGCAAGTTCTATGTAAGTGATGAGAGCAACCTGGTCATCTTCAGGAGCAATATACCCAGGACGGGCTGGCATGGTTTCCTCAATGCTGTGCTGGACGTGGCCGGCCATGACTGTAGTGTGAGCGAGATATATACGCTGGGCGCCATGATCTCCCCGGCAGCTCATACGCTGCCGCGCCTGCTCATCTCGATAGTCAATCAGAAAGAGATGAAGGAGGAGCTGGAGCCCTTCAACGTGATGACGGGCACGGACTACGAAACGCCGCCCGGCCAGAAACCGACGCTCAGTTCCTACCTGATCTGGCTGGCAAAACAGAGAATGATCCGCGGGGTCAACCTGTGGGTTCCGGTGCCTTATTATCTCGTGTCGATCGATGACCCGACGGCCTGCAAAAGGCTGGTATACTTTTTCAACAGCAAGTTCGATTTAGGCGTGGATTTCACCAAACTCGATATGCGGGTAGCGGAGCAAAATGACAAAATAGCCGGGCTTTTCCAGCGTTCACCGGAGTTAGAGGCATTTGTGCGCAGGCTGGAGGCCGGTGATGGGTTGGATGGTGAGGAGAGTGAGAAACTGGCACGTGAGATGTCGGAAGCCCTGAAGTAAAGGCAACCGTTGCCGCACAAACGTCGTTGCGAGGATCGCTGCGACGAAGCAATCCTTTTGATATAATTTGGCGTTTATCAATCCGTAAAAAAGGAGGATTATCCCATGGCAGTCGGTTTTCAAAAAGAGGGCAAAATCGCGATTATTACGCTTAACCGCCCTGAGGCGCTCAATTCGTTCGACCCCGACCAGATAAACGAGTTCAACAAGTGCCTCTACGATTTCAATGCGGACCACGGACTCTGGGTGGCTATTGTGACAGGTTCCGGAGAGCGGGCCTTCTCGGTGGGTGCGGATATCAAGACCACGCTGCCGCGCATACAGGCCAGCGCGCACCGCGGCGAGATGCCTGCGCCGGCCATCTGCGAGGATATGCAGATCTGGAAGCCCATTATCGCCGCCGTTAACGGCGCCTGCCTGGGTGGTGGTTTCGAGGTTGCGCTGGCCTGCGATATCAGGATAGCAGCCGAGAACGCCATCTTTGGATTTCCCGAGATAAACCTCGGCCTGATACCCGGCTGGGGCGGCACGCAGAGATTGCCGCGGACTGTGCCGCTGGCTAAGGCCGCCGAGATGCTGACATCGGGACGCCCCATCGACGCCCAGGAGGCTTACCGCATCGGGCTGGTCAACAGGGTGGTGACTCCCTCGGAATTGATGGGTGAGGCTATAAAGATGGCCGAGACGCTGCTCAAGCCGGCGCCTCTGGCTGCCAGGGCGGCCAAGCAGGCCATGATGATGGGGCTTAATACCACGCTCCTACAGGGGCTGGAACTGGAATACCAGCTTGAACGCGCGGTTACGCAATCAGAGGACTTCCAGGAAGGGCGGCAGGCATTTATCGAGAAACGCAAAGCAGATTTCAAAGCCAAATAATATTTTAAAAGGAGAAAACTGATGGCATTTAAAAAAGTTGGTGTCGTAGGCTGCGGCCTGATGGGCAGGGGCATAGCCGAGGTCAGCGCAAAATCAGGCTATGACGTAGTGGTTTCCGAGATAAACAGGGAACTCCTGGATAAAGGCATGGCAGCCGTCAAAGGATCGCTGGCCAGAGCTGTTGAAAAGGGCAAGCTGGCCCAGGCCGACATGGATAAGACCCTGGGCAAGATCAAGGGCACTACCGATATGATGGATTTTAAGGACTGCGACCTGGTGGTCGAAGCCGCTATCGAGAACCTTGAGCTTAAGAAGAAGATATTCACCGACCTGGACCGGATATGCGCGCCTAACGCCGTGCTGAGCACCAATACCTCCTGCCTTTCGGTGATGGATGTGGCTGCTGTTACCAAGAGGACCGACAAAGTCCTGGGCTGCCATTTCTTCAACCCTGTGCCCGTTATGAAGCTGCTTGAACTGGTGAAGACCATCACCACCAGCAAGGAAACGCTGGATGCCGCGGTGGAATGGGGCAAATCGCTGGGCAAGACTGTTATCATCGCCCCCGACCGTCCGGGCTTCATCGTCAACCGCTCTTTCATGCCTTACATGATAGAGGCATTCGAGATGTATGAGCAGGGAGTCGCCAGCAGGGAGGATATCGATAACGGTGTACAGTTGGGATTGAATCACCCCATGGGGCCGCTGACTCTGGCGGCCATGGTAGGGCTGGACACCCTGCTATTTGTAACTGACGCGATTTATGCCGAGACCAAGAATCCCAAGTTCGTTGCCCCTATACTGCTGCGCAAGATGGTCACGGCCGGCCAGCTGGGCCGCAAGACCGGCAAAGGCTTTTACGATTATAAGTAGGGATTACATATAAATGCAGGGCGGGTTTTTAAACCCGCCCGGTTAATCGCGGGCGCACCTGAAGGTACGCCCCTACATCATTAATTCACAGCGGCGGGTCACTCGTAGGGGCGGGTTTTTAAACCCGCCCGCTGGGCGAACCTTCAGATTGGCATCTACAATAAGCCGCGCCGTTACCGTTATCAGGGAGCGTAGTGACGGCGCAATCTTCCGGCGCTATAATCTACTCAGAATGAAGGTGGAAAAAGCCCGCGAACTCGGCTTCTGTTTCGGTGTGAGGCGCGCCCTCAGGATAATCGAGGGCGCGGCCGGCAGGACAGGCATAGTCACGCTGGGGCCTATCGTTCATAACAAGATTGTCGTAGCCCGGCTGAAAGGTCTGGGCGTAGGCGTGGTAGATGATATTGACAGCCTCAAAGGCGATGTCATCGCCATCTCTTCACATGGCGTTTCACCGGAAACGCTGGATAAGATAAATGCCAGGGGTGTGGAGGTGATAGATACCACCTGCCCGATTGTGCGCAGCGCCCAGAAGGCTGCCCGCAGGCTGGCCAATGCAGGCTTCGGAATCATTATCTTCGGCGAGGCCAGCCATCCCGAGGTCAGGGGACTATTGGGCTGGGCAGGCTGCAACGCTATCGCTTCCATGGATGCCGAAGTCGTAGCGGTTGACAGCCTTCCCAAGCGCGTCGGCATAATGGCGCAGACCACCCAGAGCCGGGGGGAATTCGCAGCGTTTGTCAACCGGCTTAATCAAAGATTGTTGCCGCACTCCCAGGAGATCAGGGTCATAAACACCCTCTGCCAGGAGACACAGAAAAGGCAACTGGCGGCAGAAGAATTGGCCGCGACCAGCGACCTGATGATAGTGGTGGGTGGCCACAACAGCGCCAATACGCGCCGGCTGGCGGAGGTCTGCCAGCATAGTATAACCACGCACCATATCGAAAACGCGTCCGAGATAGATGCCGGGTGGCTGAAGGGAGTGCGGTCTGTGGGCGTCACAGCGGGAGCTTCCACTCCCGACGAGGCTATCGAGCAGGTCATGAGCAGGATAAAGGAGCTTGGACCAGGATGAAATATAAAAAAGTTGCTCGGCTGGCGGCGGTTTTCCTGGCCATTATCACCGCGGGCTGCCTCAGCCCGGGTCAGCAGAGGGCTGCACTTGGCGATGCATACCTGGGCAAAGGGGATTGGGACAATGCACTGACTGCCTACAGCCAGGTGGCCAGCATCGAACCCGGCCTTAATCTCAATTCCAGGATAGCGCAGGCATATCGTGGCAAGGGAGACGCCGCCCGCGCGAAAAAGGACTATGCAAACGCGGCTTACTTTTACGGCAGGGCAAGGGACCTTGACACTGCCGCTGATCTCGGTGGCCTGTACGGGGAAGCCCTTTACCAGTCAGGCCGGGAGGATCTGTCGCGGCAGAGATTTGCTGAGGCGGCTGCTGCATTCAGCGGGGCGCTGGCCGCCGGTTATGACAATAAGGATGTGCGGCTCAGCCGCGCTGAAGCCTATGCAGCACTGGGGCTTTTCACCTCGGCCATCGGTGATGCCAGCCTCTGCCTGGATTCCGATGCAAATTCGGTCAAAGGCCTGGGCATACGCGGCTATGCTTACTTCAAAACCGGCGATTACAGGAGAGCGCTGGCCGACCTGGACGCTGCCATTGCGCTCGACCATAATGATAAAGAAACCTATTTCAACCGGGGCATGGTATTAAAATCCCGGGGCGAACTAAGAAGCGCGGTCAATGATTTTCAGCGGGCGCTGGATCTGGACCCGGCGTACCTGGAAGCCGGTGTCTGGCTGGGCCGGACTTATTTCGCGCTGACCGAATACTCCCTGGCCGCTGAGCAGTTTACCCGCGCCCTGGAGTTAAATCCGCAGGAGGCTGCCGTCGCTTACAACGACCGGGCGGTCTGCCTGGGCAAATCAGGTGAATTCAATGCTGCCTTGTCTAACCTGGATGCCCTTGCCTATCAACATCCCGCTTACTACCTGGCGTACTACAACCGCGGCGCCCTTTTGATGAAGATGGTGCAGCCTCAGCTTGCAATCGATAACCTGGATACCTATCTTTGCCTGGATATCTCTGACAAATTCGGCTGCCGGGACCTGGCCAGCGGCTGGCGCGGCTACTACAATCAATATACGATTTGCTGCTTCAATCCGGGCGTTTCACAGTATGCCCTGCAAAAATGCGGCAGCATCTTATCGCAAAATACCAGGCCGGAAGAGTTGCCGTACTCCGATGGCGCGCTTTATTTCAGCAGTGAGGCGGGGGACAGCATCACGGCAGTATATATCGGACCCGGTTACTATTGAAGCAGCAGCTCAGCCCAGTTCCGCTGAGAGGAGGTGTCCGCCCAGGATGTGGAGGTGGAGATGTGGGACGACCTGTGTGCCGTCCGGGCCGCAGTTGATCGTCAGGCGGTAGCCTTTCTCCGCGATACCTTCTTTTTCCGCCACCCTTTTGGCTATAAGCAGCATGTTGCCGGCCAGCGCCCGGTCGGAGGATGAGAGGCCGTTTACCGAGGGGATATGCTTTTTGGGTATGAGGACATCGTGCACCGGCGCCATCGGGTGTATATCGCGGAAGGCGAGGAATTCATCATCGCTGTATACCAGGTCAGCCGGGATACTGCCGGCCGCGATCTTGCAGAATACGCAATCCATAATGGGAGCTATCAGGCAATGCGGATGGTCTGGCAGGTGGTCGTGCGCTCGATGCCGCTTATCTTGTGGAACTGCTCGGTGATGAGCTTGCCTACGTTATCCACCGATTCCCCCTCTACGACAGCGATGATATCGTAAGGGCCCATCACGGCGTCCACAGATTTAATGCCGTCCAGCTTTTTAAGATGCGTGAGCACCGACTTGGTCTGCCCTACCGATGTGGTTATAAGGACGAATGCTTTGGCTGCCATAATCCCACCTCCTATTCCTCAAATTCTAACCTATAGCATTAGCCTTGCGCAAACTTTCGATTTCCTGCTTCGAATATCCCAGGCTGTCCATCAACTCGTCGGTGTTCTCGCCGGAGTAGGGCGCCAGCGTCCTGACCCCGCCCGGGGTTTCCGACAGCTTGAGGGCGATGCCCGGCTGTTTTACCTTGCCCAGCCTGGCGTGGTCGAATTCCAGCAGCATCTTGCGGTGCAGCAGCTGCGGATCGCTGAAGACCTCGTCTATGGAGTTCACTTTCCCGGCCGGCACATCGTGTTTGATCAATATCTCGAACCACTCGTCGCGCGTTTTGGTCAGGAAGGTTTTCTTCACCTCGTTCTCTGCCTCCTGCCACGTGGCATCCGGCGGCTTTTGCAGGAAATGCGCCGGGATGAAGCTGAAGCCCTTGAGGTCCTGGCGGCCGATGGCCGTGCAGAGGTTCTCCCAGAACCAGGGTTCCACGCAGCCCAGGCTGATGAGCTTGCCGTCTGAAGCCTCGTAGGTTTTGTAATAGGGGTAGCCACCGGACAGCGCCCATTCCCCGCGCGGGAACTTGAGGCCGCCGACTAAATACTGCTGCAGGAAGAAGGTCATCAGTGTGATAACACTGTCGGTGTAGGAGATGTCAACGAACTGCCCCCTACCCGTCTTTTGGCGGGAGAAGAGCGCCAGCATGATGCCCATTACGCCGTGCAGCGATGCGCCGGCGAAATCGGCCAGGAAATTGAGCGGTATGGTGGGAGGTTGACCCGGCCAGCCGATCAGGTTGAGTGCGCCGGTAAACGAGATATAGTTGATATCGTGGCCCGGGTACTGGCTGTAGGGACCGTCCTGACCGTAGCCGCTGAGCGCGCAGTAGATGATGCGCGGGTTGATCTTCTTGATGGTCTCGTAGTCGACGCCCATGCGTTTGGCCACGCCCGGGCGGAAGCCCTCTACTATGACATCGGCATCTTTCGCCAACCTGTAATAAACCTGCCTGCCTTCATCGGATTTAAGGTTAAGCCGGATGCTCTTCTTGTTGCGGTTGAGTGCGTTGAAAGCCATCAGGCTTTTCAACGCCTCGGCATCCCCGGCGTCGATTAATTTGCGTCCGTCGTCCTGCGGCACAGCCTCCACCTTGATGATATCCGCCCCGAAATCGCCCAGTATCATATTGCAGAGTTCGCCGGGCGGCATGTGGACAAGCTCGATTATTTTAACGCCTTCAAGTACCTGCATCTGACCTCCGTAGCTGTGTGAAGAATTTGTGTAATCTTACAGGCTGCTGCAATTTCAGTCAAAACGGCGATCCTTGCCGGTCATTGTGAGCCTTATTTTGACACTATCGTTGCAAGCCTGCCTAAAAATGTCATTGCGAGGAGCCCGCAGGCGACGAAGCAATCTGATGGCATCACGTTACCAACGATGAGATTGCTTCGCTGCGCTCGCAAAGACGAGGGAAAAAGTGGTCGTAGCGGCGCACCTTCAGGTGCGCCCGCAAAGGTCAGTCAGGATAATGGAAAGCCCGTCAGTCCTATCCCTACGTCAGGGTTGAGGCCAGGTTGTTCAAAATGCGGGTCACTGCCTCATCCCTGTTGAGCGTATAGAAGTGGAAGTAGCGGATGCCGTTGTCCCACAGGTCAAGGCACTGCTCTGTGGCCAGGTCGACGCCGGCTTTGACCACGTCGTCCGCGTCTTCAAGCTCCTCGAATTTGGTGATGAGCGGGACCGGTATCTCCACGCCGCTCAGTTCGCTGAAGCGTTCGACCTTCTGGAAATCGGTAATCGGCATGATGCCTGCGATGATGGGGATAGTGATGCCGTCCTGCTCGAAGCGGTCCATCATCTGGTAGAAATGAAAGTTCTCGAAGAACATCTGTGTGATACCGAATTCGGCGCCCTGGTCGATTTTCTGCTTGGTGAAGGCGGTGTCTACGCCCAGGTTGGGCGAATCTAAATGCCCCTCGGGGTAGACCGCTACGCCGATGCAGAAGCTCTGGTAGCCCGAGAGGAAACGGACCAGGTCCGAGGCGTAACGGAAATGAGTCTGGCCGTCGAAGGTGTCCGTGCCGTACTCCTCGGGGTCGCCGCGCAGCGCCAGGACATTTTCAGTGCCCAACCCCTTGTAGTAGTTGATGACCGGCTCAAGTTCGCTCTTACGAGGGTCGGCGCAGGTGATATGCGGCATCACGGTCAGCCCCGTTTCAGCGTGCAGCTTCTTGACGATATGCCTGGTCTTGTCGAGTGTGTTGAGCCCGGCGTGTTGTGTCACCGAGATAAACGATGGAGAGTAGGCTTTCAGTCGGCCGATGCGCTGCAGCAGTCTCTCCTCCCCGATGGGCGTTTTGGGCGGGAAGAACTCGAAGGAAAGGCATTTGCCCTCTTTGCTTATAATCTCACTGATCTTCATGATAAAGGCTCAAAATCGGCCTGTTTGAGGCCAAAAACAGCGATAATGATACAGGCGCGGCAGGCGGAAATCAACTTAGGCAGTCTGTGTCCATCTGTAGAAGACCCTGATAACTTTACGGATTGACAAACCCTTATGGCGGTCATATCATGTTGGACTTATGGAAGACGCGCTTGTAACCGCCCGTGTGCTGGTTGAGATACAGGAGGAGGAGCGGCGCGCCATAGCGCGTGAGCTGCACGACCGGCTCGGTCAGTCGCTGGCCGTGCTCAAGCTGCTGCTGGGCGAGGCGATGAACCCGCCGCTGGACAAGATGCGCTACACGCTGGGCGAGGCGCAATCGCTGGTCAACGAGATGATGTCGCTGGCGCGCGAGCTTTCCCTTGAGCTGCGCCCCAAGATGCTGGATGACCTGGGCCTGCTGCCCGCGTTGCTGTACCTGTTTGAAAGCTATACGGCGCGCACACACGTGTCTGTTAAATTCGAACACTACGGGCTGCACAAGAAATTTCCTCCCGAAATTGGACTGGCAGCCTACCGCATCGTGAAGGAGGCGCTTGAGAATATAGCTGCCTTCGCCGGTGTGGATGAAGCCAGGGTGCTGGCCTGGTCGGATCGCAGGGTGCTTTCCGTGCGTATAGAGGACCGTGGATATGGCTTTGACACGGGCATAATACCTGCCGACCGCCTGTGCGGCGTCAACGGCATGCGTGGCCGGGCGCTGGTAACCGGTGGAACGCTCTCCATAGCCTCAACGCCGGGTCTGGGAACCGTGGTTATGGCAGAGTTGCCACTGGCTGTGAAACCGGAAAGGAGCAACAGGGTTAGGCCATGACCACGGTGATACTGGTTGACGATCACCACGTAGTGAGGAGGGGCATCAGGGCCCTGCTGGAGAAAGAGGCGGGCATACAGGTTGTAGGTGAAGCGGGCAGCGGTGCGGAGGCCGCGCGCCTCACCCTCCAGTTCAAGCCCGATGTGCTCATCATAGATCTTATGCTGGCGGATATGAGCGGGCTGGAGGTCATCCGGCAGGTCAGGAAGCGGGCGCCCGAGACCTCCTCTGTCGTGCTTTCCATGTACGGCAACGATTGCTACGTGGTGGAAGCCCTGCAGGCCGGCGCCAGGGCCTATGTGCTGAAGGATTCGCCGCCGGAGGAGCTGGTTCGGGCGGTGCGCGAGGCAGCTCTGGGACGGCGCTACCTGGCCCCGCCTCTTTCCGACCGCACCATTGAAGTTTACCTGCAGAGGTCGGAGGACAGCCAGCTCGATCCCTATGACATGCTTACCACGAGGGAAAGGGAGGTGCTGCACCTGGCGGCGCAGGGCATGACCAGTTCCGAAACAGCCGGCAGGCTATGCATCAGCCCGCGCACCGTGGAGGTGCACCGTGCCAGGGTCATGCAGAAGCTAGGCCTGCACAACCGCACCGAGCTTATCCATTTCGCCATCAGGCGCGGCATAATCCCCGAAAAGTAGCCGGTAATCAAGTAGCCTTTTCACCGTAGGGGCGTACCTTCAGGTGCGCCCGTTTCCGGGCGGGTTTAAAACCCGCCCATTCAACCCTGTCATTGCGAGCAAAGCGAAGCAATCCTTGGAATCGAAGACGTAATGCCCTGAGATTGCTTGGTTGCTGCGCTCCTCGCAATGACGTTTTTGTGGCGGGATCGCCACGTCCCGGCGGTTAAGGATTTGATTATTATTTCAAATACGGTATCAGGTTATCTTTGCAGACCCACTGGGCGTTTCCGGGCAAAGTCTTGTAACCGCCGCACTGCCGGACGGTCTCGCTGTAGTCCACGCTGTTGTAGGTGTTCCAGAAGAGCACCGGCGCCCCGTTGAGTGATTTATCCTTCTTTACGAAATCAAACATGGCAGCCAGCGTTTTACCGGTGTAGGTGGTCTCCAGGCCGATGTCCTCGGTCTTTTTTATCAGGTCCACGGCGGCCTCGCCCTCGGGTGTCACCCTGCCGTACTCGCCGCCGAAGAAATTCAGCTCCAGATCAAAATCGGCCGGCGTGAACCTCATCTCGGGCACAGTCCGGTCGTACCTGCGCATCAGTGCGGCTGTTTTATTGGCCAGTGAAACGGTTCCCCTGACATTGGAGTATTCGTCCATGGAGACCTTGACCCCGATGATGCGGCTTTTCAGACCTGCCAGCCTGGCCCCTACTATCAAGCCGGCGGTGGTGCCCATGGAGCCGGTGGCGACGAAGATGTATTTGGGCTCGGGGAGCACTCCTGCGTCGATCTGCCCCTTAAGCTCCAGAGCGGCGTTCACATAGCCGAGCGTGCTCAGGGGGGATGTGCCGCCCGCCCAGAGCAGGTAGAATTTGGGGTGCGTGAGCAGTGCCCAGGCCGCGCGCAGGTAGACCTCCAGGGTGCTGTGGCCTGTGTTTATCTCCGCGCCGAAATGCCTGTCCAGCAGCAGGTTTTCCTGCACTTTGTCGGTAATTGGCTGGGGGATCAAAACCAGCACGGTCTTAATACCAGCGTTGCTGCAGAGGATGGTGGTAGCCAGGCCGTGGTTGGTGCCTACGCCGCCCACCGTTATCATGTACTTTTTCTTCTTGCGCAGGGCATCAGCGATGGCGAATTCCAGCTTGCGCACCTTATTGCCGCCGTAAATGCCGGAAGACTTATCATCCCGCTTGATCCAGAGGTTGCTGTAACCGATCTCCCTGCCCAGGTTCTCCATTTTCTGCACCGGCGTAGGGTAATCACCGATGCTCATCCAGGGCAGCGCCTTCTCCAGCGCCGGGTACTTTTCAAAGAGGGGCAAGGTCATGAGTAACTCCTTATTTAGCAGTCAGTCTGTCCAGTATTATCTGCCGCGCCTTCTGGTGCACGGCCAGGCGGTCCTCGTAGTCCAGGCGTGTGGACGTTTCGACTGTGTAAACATTGTCACTGTTGTAGAGGCGGGAGTAGTTGGGCACGCCTATCTGGTTGGTGGCGCGCATATACCATAGCCCCCACATGGGAGCGTCGATCAGGCCGTCATCGGTCTTGAGTATCACCATGTTGACGTTCTGCTCGATGGGAAGTCCGCCGGCGCGCACGGCCGCGATGACCTTCCGGCTTAAATCCTGCGACGGCATGGCGTACTGGTATATATAAAAGCCGGAGGCCGAGGGATCCTCATGGTCGTCTATCATCAGGTCGTAGCGGCTCTCCTTCAGGTAGCCGGCTATGATGCGCGCTTCCTGCGACCGCTGCGGCGCCAGGTCGCGGTTGATGTCGATGCCGTCCCGGTTATAGCGTACGTCGTGGGCCCAGCCCCAGGGATTGGTGAGGGGTACTATCTCGAAAGATACATTGCCGTAAAGCGCCGGGTTTCGCGCCAGGTATTCGATGAAGCGGGCCAGCGTCTCCACGCCGCCGGGTTCGTTGCCATGTATGCCTCCGCTGAGGAAGACCCTGTACTTGAAACCCGACCTGTTGAAGATCGAATACAATCTGACAGGCGCTTTGAAGTTGCCGTAGACCACCTCTCCCAGGTCCTGCGCCTTGATGAAAGACTGGGGCGCCACCGCCCTGTCCAACCGTGAGTACAGTCCGTCTATATCGCGCGCTGTCGGCGGATCTTCGGTGTAAGGTATCGCGCCGCCGCTGGCGCAGGCCGCCATGCACAGCGCCATGACAAGGGTAACAATGCTGCAGACGAGTTTACCTGCCATTTATTATGTGCTCGCTGCCGCCTTAGCCTCGGCCTTGCTGCCGGCCAGGCGCTTGCCCAACCGCTTGCCCAGGCAGAGGATGGAGTAGACCGGCGGCCGGCCCCATTCGTCGGGTATCACCGAGCAGTCACAGACATACAGGTTGTCGAATTCCGTCTTGAGGTTGGAATCCACGATGTCGTTTTGGCGCGCTCGAAGCCGTGCATCAGCTTGCCGCGCTCGTTCGCAGTGAACGGCTTGTTTATCCAGCCGGACTTGCTGATCTTGCCACCCAGCTTGTCCTTGGCCTTGATCATAATGGTGAGCTGGCTTTTATTCGATAGTTTATCGAAGCGGAAGACCTCCGCGGTGAAAACATCGTAAATTAGCCAGGGCATGGTCATATCGGTCATCAGGTAGCCGTCATCCACCATGTGCTGTCCCATGGCCATGGGGAACTCGTAGCCGTCATCCAGTCCCTTGACCGTGCCGAAGACCGCGATGAGCGGGTCGTAGAAGAAATTGGCGCCGGCCTGTGGTATACCGCTGTTCTCCAGTATGATGGGCGAGCCGATGCCTCCGGCCGCTACTACCACCGTGTCCGCATTGGCAATATATTTTTTGCCGTGCCGGCAGAATTCCACGCCGGTGGCCTTCTTGTTCTCCACGATTACTTTAGTCACATGCGCCAGATCCAGCAGCTCCGCTCCTTTGGAGGTGGCATCCTCTACGAACATACGCGAGCTCCACTTGGCGTGGTAGGGGCAGCCCAGGTCGCACTTATCGCAGGTGGCGCGGCACTTATCCTGGTATACGAACTTGTTTAACTTCTGCCATTTGTAGCCCAGGTCGAGCGCGCTTTTCGCTATCATTTTGGCCGAGGGGCCGATTAGCTCGTCCTTGAGGGGACCGATGGGCACGTCTTTCTTTATCTCGGCGGCCTCGCCGCGCAGGTCGATGCCGTACTTATCCCAGAAATCGAAGGGCGGTTCCCAGGCGGTGGCGTAGTAAACCACCGAGCTGCCGCCTACCGTGATGGCGCGCACCAGCCCCAGCCCGCTGTTGATCAGGTAGAGGCTCTTGTAGGGCATGCCGATATAGCCGAGAGCCTGGGCGTTGCTGCCTTTGATCGGGGAATTGGAGCCCCAGTCGAGCATCAGCACTTTTTTACCGGTTTTGGTCATCTCGCGGGCCACTGTGGCCCCTCCCGGTCCCGTCCCCACCACCACTGCGTCATATTTCGCCTTTAATGTCTCAGCCATTTGACATCCTCCTGCCGCTTTAACCAAGAATCGATTATTTTAATTAGCATACTCTAAAATATTCCGGCATTCAATCCCCGTACAAAAAAGTCACTGCGGGGAGCGCAGCGACACATCTCCCTTGTTCGAAATAGAATGGGGGCACTATGCTATTTTCATGGTCGGGCTATTGAAATATGCACTGGAGCAGGGGCGCTACGATGCTGCCGCGTATGCGCTGATCTATGCGCTGGTCAAGGTGAAGAAGGATGGTAAAAAGCAGAAAGAAGCCCGCAAGGCGCGGGTTTTACCTGCCGGCGCTGGATGACGTGGACGGGCTGCAATTGGAGGAGGCCAGGGGTGTGGAAGGTCTTGACGAGGAGATAGCCGTGCTACGGTTGAAGCTGCGCGAGTTGCTGCAGGAGCAGCCGGGCGAGGTCGCCCTGCATCTGCGGGCGGCTACGGTGCTGGCCAACCTGGTCAAAGTCCGCTATGCCGTGTCGAAGGAAGGAAAGAAAGGTTTGAAGGAGGCCATCACCAGGGTGCTCAGCGAATTGGCCGTGCCCCTGGGGATCAAGGCCCTTATCAAGTGATCGTGATTGGCACGTCATTGCGGGCGCCGCGAAGCAATCCGTAGGGGCGGGTTTTCAAACCCGCCCGCTTGAACGGGTGCACCTGAAGATACAGCACTAAGAGCATTTCATTACAACCACTCGATATCTATCAGTTTCTCGACGTGTTTGAAATCAGGGTCGCCGGTAACCAGCGCGGCTGCGTATTTTTGCGCTGTCGCCGTTGCGAAAGCATCGGCGTATGATATTGGGCAGACCGCCTTGATTTTCGCGGCAGCTATCACGTCGTGCATGTCATTTAATTCCACGCTTATATTTAAAGCGGGTACAATCAGATCGATGAAAAAATCGGCTTCTTCTACCGACCTCTCCCGCGCCAGTATATAGTAAACCTCTCCGGTATTGATGGCATTAATGATAATGGTGCGGTCCCCCTGCCCGGGGGAAAGCAGGTCCCTGACGCGCTCATATCCGTTTTCCTTTTGCAGGAATGCCAGCATGGCGAATGCATCAAGGACGAAGGTGTTTTTCACTCTTGAGTTCCTGCCGGTGTTCTCTGAGCAGTACGCCGGTCAGCGATTTGCCCTGCTTATAAATGCCGCAAAAAGCCGCAGCAGGTTCAAGCGGAAGGGGTGTAAGCTCAATTTTACCTTCCTTTGTCAGGTTGACACTCAGCCTCTGACCGGCCTTTAACCCGAGCTTTTTCCTTATCTCTCCCGGTATCACCACCTGACCCTTGGTAGATGTTCTTACTATAGCCATCATGCCTTACCTTGGTAAATAATTCTTACTTAATTAATATAGTATAACATATTTCAAAATAATCGTGTCATTGCGAGCGAAGCGAAGCAATCTCATAGTCATTAATCACGAGCTTTGATCCTTCCGTAACCATGAGATTGCTTCGTCGCCTGCGGGCTCCTCGCAAAGACGGGTTAAGGGGCTTTGCAGAGGCAGGCAAGAAAGCCTCTCTATCGCAGTATTAGGATAGTATCTTCAATGACGGGAGGAAAAGGAAATAAAAAGGGAGAGCGTTACGCTCTCCCTTTTTGATTGGCAAAACGGTGCTTAGATAAGGCTAGGCAGGCCCTTGGCGGCGTCTTCCATGTCGCGCAGGCGGCCCGTGGTTTCCTTGAGGCGGTCTTTCTGCGTCATGGCGAAGGCCGAGGCCCTGTCGTAGTAGTCGCGTATCTTTTGTACGAAGGCAAGCTGTGAGAAGAGGATGGTGACGTCCACCGAACCCCTGTCCCTGGGGAAGTCGCCGGCGCGGATGACCGCGTTCTCGGCCAGCTCGCGCAGGTAATCGCCCAGGCCCTTGGCGATATCCATGCTCATCTCCTTGGTGGGCGCGGCCAGCAGGTAAAGGGCGCGGCCGGCGTCCTCGGGGTTGAGTGCGATGGAAAGCTCGCTCACCGCGGCGTCCATGGCCTGCATGGCGCGCAGTGTCTCGCCGCTCTTCTCGCGGAAGCTGGTTTTGGCCATCTCCCAGGGGAAGCGGAAGCCGCGCGGTATATCGGTGCGGCCGCAGCCGATGGCCGTCCAGCCGTCGATGGACTGCATGATGTCGCCGGCATCCATGGTCTTGGCGCCCACGTGCCGCACGTTGGTCACCTCTCCAGCGCACATCAGGTCGTAGAAAGGCTCAACTATCTGGCGGTTGATGCGCTGCAGGTTCATAGCTAAGCTGGCATCCTTGCGCACGTAGCGCTGGTTGTCGGCCAGGAATACGCCGTCGGCCACGGAATGGATCGATTTCAGGCAGGTGGCCGTGTTGTAGACGCTCCTCAGCTCAGCGACCTCCTCGTGTTCGAAGGGCAACACGCAGAGGGCGTACACCGGCTTGCCGATATAGCGCTCCTTGAGCATCTGGGCGATGATGGAGATGGCGCCCGAGCCGGTGCCGCCGGCGGTGCCGGCCACCAGCAAGAAGGCATGCGTCTGGTAGAAGAGGGGAGAGGTGCGGACGGCGTCGATAACCTTGTCGCCGTCTTCGCGCGCCAGTTCGGCGCCCATTTCGTTGACCTTGCCCACGCCGTGTCCCCAGGTTTTGCGGCCTCCGATGAGAATGCGGTGCATGTAGTCGGAGCCGATATGAGATAACCCGGTCAGGTCAGTCTGGTCTGTGTTGACAGCAAAGGTCCCGGTAACGATGTTAGTGCCCCTTTCACCATGGGCCCTCTGGCCCAGGCGGGCAAGCTCGTCGGCTACGCGGGAGCCGCACTGCCCCAACCCGATAACCATTAATTTCATTCTGAAATACCTCGCTTTTACTATTTTGCTTATATATACAGCTAAACGCAGTTATAAAGTTAAGTTAAACTCATATTAAAGGCATGGGGATGTTTTGTCAAGGGTATGAAGCTACGAGGACGACCAGCCGCCCTTGCTGCTGATGGCCCGTATGCGCCAGACGACCAGTCCTAAGACGGCCAGCCCGGCTACCACGCCAAGGACAGGCCAGGCGAAGTCCAGGCCGGTGAACATAATCAGTTGCGTGCTGCCCCACTCGCTGGCATTGCCCGCCAGGTCGGTAGCCCTGGCGCGCCAGTAGTACTCGCCCGGCTGGGGCTTCTCGCTGGCAGGTAAAGTATATTCAGGCTTTTCCAGGTTTTCCTTGCGCACCACCGAGCCGGAGAAGTCGGCCTTCTGGCTCATCTCCAGCGTGTAAACCACGCCGCTGGGGTCCTCCACCGCCGACCATTTGAAATCGATGGGCTTGTTATCGAAGATGCCGACCTTGAAGCCGGCCTCGGGCGAAATAGGCGAAGGCGCCGGGGGCGGAGTGGATTCGATGGTGAATGAGACCGAACCCGTAGCCTGTGTACCGTCGCTGACTGTTACCAGGTGGCTGCCCGACCCGCTGGCTGGCGGTTTAAAGGCGGTGCTGAAGC
>JAPLHK010000107.1 GCA_026389715.1 Chloroflexota bacterium | reverse complement strand
TCGGCATTTATTTATTTCTTTCGCTCATCATAATTATTTCGATGTCAGCCACGCCCGGCTGCGTGAAGATCAACACGGGAGGCAAGACAGCGTCACTTGTGACCGAGGCCACGCTGGCCAGCGATGTGGACAGCGCCTCGAAACCATTGAACCCTTCCAATACTTTCTACGTCACTACCGAGACGATATACCTTTCACTCAAGCTGAATAGCGCGCCGGCCAACACGCAGGTGACGGCCAGGTTGACCTATATAGGAGGGGAGGACGCGAGCAAAGCCAACAGCACCATGTACAGTGGTAGCCTCAGCGGGCAGGGCACACAGTACATAGCCTTCGCCATGAAGGCGCCACCGGGCGGTTTCCCCCAGGGCAATTACCAGTTGGCGGTTACGGCCAACGGCCAGGACCAGGTAGCCGTCCCATTCAGTGTGCAGAACGCCTCGGCGCAGAAGGGCTGGCCAACCATCACCAAGCTGACGGCCACGCCGGAGACCATTGCCCTCGGACAATCGGTAACGCTCTCCTGGGACGTGAGCGACGCGACACGCGTGTCGCTGCAGCCCGAGATAGGCACCATACCGGCCTCGGGCACGCGCTCGGTCAGCCCGGCCACTTCCACCGTATATAAAATCATCGCCTCCAACGACGCGGGACAGACCACGCGCGAGGTAACCGTGAACGTGGGCGCAGCGCTGGCGGGAGCTCCCGACCTCATCATCACCGACGTCTTCCTGCAGGAATGCATGGTCTATTACAAGGTCAAGAATATCGGGACGGTGGATACCGTTCCCACTTACACCACCATTTACGTGGACAACCTCTTCCCACCGCTGGGCGGCACCAGCTACGTGGATAAGCTCAGGCCGGGTGAGGAGAGGGGACTGGTCTTCTCATCCTACCAATGGCCCTGGTGCGGCCAGTCGCCGGCGGGAGGAAGTGGGGGCGGCACTTACCACCAGGGCTACGGAACAATGGTATCCGCGGGCCCGGGTGGTGGAGGCGGAGTAGTAGACTGGAGCCTGCTGAACCATACGGTAAAGGTCTGCGCGGACGGCAAGGGAGATTTAACCACCGAGATCAACAAGTCCAACAACTGCCTGGTCAAGCTCTGGGGTATGCTGGTGAATTACGACCTGTTGCCGCTGGCGCACCTGGCAGGCTGGAGGAACAGCGCGGGAGAGATGCCCGACTTCGGCGCCGAGAGCAGCCTGCACGGCGCCTACATAAAGATGAGCGATGGCGGCCTGGAGATGGTGCCCGAACAGGTTCCGCAAGGCTGGATACAAGGTACCTGGGGCGTTTTCGGAACCGACCAGGACCTTCGCGTGCCGGTAACCGCCGCCGTCAAAATACCGGCCAGGCTGCACCTGCTGGCAAGAGTGGGACTCGCTACCAACGCAACAGGCAGCGATGGGGTGACCTTTAAGGTCGGCCTGAAGGACCTCAGTGATACGGTGAATTGGATAGCCACCAAAAAGATGACCACGCCGGGCATCTTCGAGGACTGGGATGTAAATATGAGCGACTACGAGGGGCAGAAGGGCTTTTTCATACTACGCGTGGAGGCCGGGCCTTCGGCAGTGAACGACTTTGCCATCTGGAAACAGGCCGTCATCCAGCAGATAAGCGATTGAATTTGACTGTTATTGCTCGCCGATATGTCATTGCGAGGAGCGTAGCGACGCGGCAATCTTTTGGCCACTGTGCCTTCGCTTATAGGGATTGCTTCGCCCTTCGGGCTCGCAATGACCGGGTGATAAAAGCAATGCCGGTGGTTTCTTGTTGTCATTGCGAGGAGCGTAGCGACGCGGCAATCTAATTGCCAGAAAGGGGGCCTATTATGTTGAGCTTAATGTTAAGGTCAGGGCTGGCCACTCTTTGCTTGCTGATGGCTTCAGTGGCCTGCGCCCCGGCCATACAGAACATCGTCCTGACCACGCAGGTGGATTCCGCGGGCAGTCCGCTCAATGCTGCAACAGACTTCAGCGTGGATACGCCGCGCATACTCTGCTCGGTGAACACGGCGGGGTTGCCGGGGCCCGCAACAGTGCAGGCTAAATGGCTATTCAACGACGGCATATCGTGGAAGACGCTTAAAGAAGAATCGTTCCCCGCGGCCGGCGCGTCATACATTGTCTTTGCAGTGAACGCTCCGGACAGCGGGTGGCAGCAGGGCAATTACGCCTTCAGGCTACTACTCGACGGCAAGCAGGTAACCGAAAAGCAGTTCTCTATAAGGGCAGATGAAAACGTGTCGCTGCCAGTAATCAACACCTTCTCGGCCACGCCGGGCACGGTCACAGCCGGGCAGCCGCTGACGCTGAGCTGGAACGTGGGCGGGGCCACGCGCGTAGCCATCAGCCCCGATATCGGCAGCGTGGATGCCGGCGGCAGCCGTACGGTTACACCCCAGGCCGACACGACTTATACCATCACCGCGCTGAGCAGCGGTGGGCCTTCATCCAAATCCGTCAGCGTGCAGGTACTTCCGCCGGTCACTGAGACCGCCGACCTGGAGGTTATCGACATCTTCCGCGAGGCCTCGATGGTTTATTACAGGGTGCGTAACAATGGCACGGCCATATCGAAGCCGTCCAGCACCAATCTCTACGTGGGCATGAACGTGATGGGGTCGGGGTACATACCGCCCATGGCGCCCGGAGAGCAGAAAACGCTGGTCTTCGGCACATTTTCCTGGAGCTATGCCTATACCACGCCGGCCACGGTCTGCATCGACACGCAGAATGAGAACGGCCCTTCCAACGGCCAGTACAAGTGCCTGACCAGGGCGCTGGCGGGTGTGCGGTTAATGTGATGCAATCTACTATGATTTTGAGATTGCTTTGTCGCGGTTTTTATGTTGTCATTGCGAGCGAAGCGAAGCAATCCCTATAAGCGAAGTCGCAGTGCCGTGGGATTCCCACGTCGCTGCCTGCCGCGCCTCCGGCTCGCAGCTTCGGCTCACCCTCGCAAAGACAAAAAGATTACGTAGGAGCGGGTTTTTAAACCCGCCCGCGATACGGAAGGTAAACTGTATGATGAAGAGGTCTTTTATACCCGACTGGCTTTTCTCGCTTGCCGCTATAGCATTACCATATGCAACCATCTTCGACGGCCAGTGGATCAAATTCAGCGGCGTGGATTCATATTATTACATGCGCATAGTGGATAACATGCTGGCCAATTTCCCTCAACTCATGAAATTCGATCCGTATGCCATCTATCCGGGGGGATCTGCAATCGGAGGTGCGCCGGTCTTTTTTGCCTACATATTAGCCGGGACGATCAAGCTGCTGGGTGGCGCCGCGCCTCCACAGCAAACGGCCGATGCAATCGCCGCCTTTGTACCGGCCGTGATGGGGGCGCTGCTGGTAATACCGGTGTTTTTCATCGGCCGCGCGCTGGCCAACCGCTGGGCCGGCCTGGTGGCCGCGCTGCTGCTGGCGCTGATGCCGGGCCAGTTACTATCCCGCACGCTGCTGGGCGCCGCTGACCACCACGTGGCCGAGCTTTTCTTCACATCTTTTTTTATGCTGTTCTTCATACTGGCCATCCAGCACGGACGGCGGTTCACCTATGACCTGCTACGCAAAGGGCAGTTCCCACCTACCAGCCGCCACGTACCCTACAGCTTTATAGCCGGCATCTTCCTGGGCCTCTACCTGGTAACCTGGCAGGGCGCTCTGATGCTGGTGCTGATATTATTCATATATTTCATCGTGCAATTTATCAGCGACCACCTTCGCGGCTTTCCCACCGACTACCTGAGCAAGACAGCTATCACCTGCTTTCTTATATCACTACTCATCTTCCTGCCTGTTTCCCGGGATAAGATGACACTGCTGGCACTGGCAGTCATAATGCTGATGCCCATCGCGCTTAATATAGTCTCCACTATCATGATATCATACAAAATAAGTCGCTTCTATTTTGTAGCGGCAACCGCGGCTTTGCTAATTGCAGGCGGACTGGCGGCGTGGCTGTTCTTCCCCACCATCTTCGCCTCCGCAACCGGATATTTATACAGTTTCTTCTCCTGGCGAAGTGAGCAGAACGTGGTTGGCGAGATGAAATCGCTTTTCTTTCCCGGCAATCTTTTCACGCTCGAAACGGCCTGGAGCGAATTCGCCCTGTCACTGTACACCGGATTAGCCGGCCTGGCCCTGCTTGTTTATCAATGCGCTAAAAAAGGAGAGCCCGGTCACATCTTCACAGCCGTTTGGAGCCTGCTCTGGCTGTTCTTTTCATTCGGCATGGTCCGCTTTGCAGCCTATTTTTCCGTTTGCCTGGCACTGCTTACCGGTTACGTAGCCGGCAGCGTCATCTATGCCCTCTGGCCACGCCGGGACGGACAGGCAAAGATAAAGCCGGTCAAGAAGAATAAGAGGACTGCGGAACAAACCCAGCGCCTGCCTGCCGGGCGGATGACGTTGCTGATAATCTTGATACTGGCACTGGCCGCCGCCATGGTCCCCTCTGCAGCAGGTGCGATCGGCCTGGCCAAAGGAGATCTCAGCACACCACCCAGCGCGTGGATGGAAGCATTGCAATGGATGAGGAAAAACACACCCGAGCCTTTCGGCAGCGAGGATTATTATTACCGCCTCTACCTCACGCCCGCGGCAGGAAAGGCCTATGATTACCCCTCCTCAGCCTACGGTGTAGCCGTCTGGAGCGATTACGGTTACTGGGTAACCCGCATAGGCCACCGCATACCGACTTCAAACCCAGGCAGCTATCCTATTTACGGCAACTACCCAAATAGTGAGGCGAATTATTTCTTATCAGCGGAAAATTCCGATTCCGGAAAGAGAATTAGCCAATGGGGAGCAAAATACGTGATAGTTGACGGGCGCATCGCCTCCCCAAATGACAAATTTTACGCCCTGGCCAACCTTTCAGGGAAAAACGAGGCCGATTACTACGAGCTCTGCTGGCAGAAAAAAGATGGTAAATACGTGCCGCTGCTGGTCTTCTACCCCGACTTCTACCGGACAACGGTCATACGCCTGTATAACTTCGACGGCAAGCTGGTGGCGCCGCAGAATACGATGGTCATGGCCTGGCAGGAACAGGCGTTGCCGGACGGGCAGAAGTTCAAGGAGATAATCGGGTTTAAAAAGTTCAATGCCTATGACGAGGCCCAGGCCTTTATCTCAAGCCAGAAGAGCGGAAACTACAGGATAATAGGCACTGACCCGCTGTCAAGCCCGGTCCCGCTGGAGCAACTGGACGGCTACAAGCTGGTCTACCAAACAAACGAGAAGGCCAGCGCGGGATCCAGTCCCCTGCCGGTCATCAAGATCTTTGAGTATAATCCGTGACGTGATTGTGCAATCATTTATCCTAATGTCAATGCGATCCCGAACAGAGTTGTAATTTTCGGTGTATAATATGCAAAATCACAACCAAGGAGGTAGCCTGGGTATGTCGTGTAAAACTGAAACCTGTCCCTTCAAGGCCAACCGTCCGCTCATCGTCTCTCTGATAGTATCGCTGGCGCTGTCCGTCATCTTCTCGGCGCTGCCCTTTGTATTCGCGCTGGCCCTGGATAAATCCAGCCTGCCGCTGGCGCTCTTCATGGCGTGGTATTCGCTCTTTCCGCCACTGGTCATCCTGCTGGTTTCCCTGTGGATAACGGCGGGCAAGGCGCCGTGGCTGCGGGCCAGCGGGGCCATCTGGATAGGCGTCTCAATCTGGTTCCTGCTGCAATACCTGCTCTCAGCGCTGGCCGAACTGAGCGTCTTTATCAGGCTCTTCGCCCTGCCGGCCACCCTCGCCGGACCGGCCATCCCCTTCCTCATAGCCGGCCTCGTTTTGCTGGCCGCGGGCATAATACTGTATATCTTCGGAAAGCGGTTTGCAGCGCCCAAGGCAAAGCCTGCGTTAGCCGGGACCGCACTCTCACTGCTGGTCATCATCACCTTCGTGCTGGTGCCGGTTTTCATCGCTGTCACTTCTAACCCGCCGATTAAAAGCCCGGCGGCGGACATCCTGCCCACGCGCGACCAGGTCTTCGGCTATGTCAGCGAGGTCTACAACCTGGGCGAGAGGCGTCCGGGCTCGGAGATAGACCACAAGGCGATCGATTTTCTTGAAGCCAAGCTGCGCGGGTTCGGCTACACAGACGTGCGCGTGGAGAAGAGCAATTTCGATTACTGGGAGCCTATAAAGTGGAGCATCGAGGTGGGGCCGGGCACACCCGCCGCCTGGCAACCCGAGACCTTCTACGTGCCCTACAGCGGGCCGACGCCGGCTGAAGGCATCTCCGCAGACGTGGTTTACATAGGCAACATCAGCTCACCGGACTGGCAGGACGTGAAAGGCAAGATAGTGCTGGTGGATATACCTCCGACCGATGTGAGCTGGGACCAGATGAAGCTCTTCAGTTACATGGCCTACGAACCCGAGCATATGCTCAAGGGCTGGGCCCACCCCTATCCCATCGGCTGGATGATGAAATACAGTTCTTTTTATGATAAGGTTGAATCCCGCCAGCCGGCCGGCATTATCGGCATACTGCGCGGCTACCCCGATATGGGGAATTTCACCTATTACGCCCCCTACGAGGGCATACTGCGTCCCATACCCAGCATGTACCTGAAGGCCGAGGCAGGCGATAAGCTCAAATCGCAGGTGGCCGCCGGCAAGACCAGCGTCAAGCTGGTGCTGGATGCTAAGGTGGCCATCAAAGGCGGCGAGAGCGCCAACGTCTACGCCGTGCTGCCGGGGCAGAGCGACAAGATAATCATCTTCCACTCCCACCACGATTCACCCTGGAGGAGCGGCGTGGAGGACAGCAGCGGCACTGGGATGGTGCTGGGACTGGCCAAATATTATTCACAGGTTCCGCTGGCCGACCGGCCTTACACGATGATGTTCCTCTTCACCGGCGGGCACATGGTGGGCGCCGCCACCGACAAGGATTTCGTTGAGCGGCATCAGGCGGACATCCTGCCCAAAGCCATGTACGACATCGCCATCGAGCATATAGCGGACGACTACCTGCCGCCCGCGGCGCCGACGGGCAACGCCGAGCCGCGCGGGGTATTTATCACCGAGAACCCGGTCACGGTGGCCCTGTTCTCCAAATCCGTGGCGGCGGCCGGGCTTTCGCGCACGCTGGTCTTCCCCACGGGCACACCGCTGGGCGTACCGACCGATGCCCAGGATTACGGCAGGGCCGGCATACCGGTGGTCAGCCTGATAAGCGGCCCGGCCTGGCTTTTTGACGAACACGATACGCTTGATCGAGTGGACAGCGCGCGGCTGGCGCCGCTGTCGGCCATGTATATCAATTTCGCCAGCCGGCTGGGCGCGACGCCGGAATGCCTGCTGCGCTTCAACCTGACCTGGGCCGTACTGGGACTGCTTATCGTGATGAGCGCCCTGGCGGCGCTCTTCCTGGCCTACCGGAAGCAATGATTTTCAAGGGGGCGGGTTTTTAACCCGCCCCCTGTCTGAAACTTGACATACCGAATTACGTGTATCTATAATTACCTTAGGGTTTAAAAAAACCCTGCTTTCCCGGCAAATTCAAATCTCCCGCAAACGCAATTTAATCCATGTATGACTGAATAGCTTAAAACTATAACTATGGCTAAATATATTTTTGTGACAGGCGGCGTGGTAAGCTCGGTGGGCAAGGGCATCGCCACGGCTTCCATCGGCCGCATTCTCAAAAGCCGCGACGTCCCGGTATCGGTGCAGAAGCTCGACCCCTACCTGAACGTGGACCCCGGCACTATGTCGCCCTATCAGCACGGGGAGGTCTTCGTCACCACCGACGGCGCCGAGACGGACCTCGACCTGGGGCACTACGAGCGCTTCATCGACACCAACCTGACGGCGGCCTCCAACGTGACCTCCGGCCAGATCTACTCCTCGGTGATAACCGGCGAGAGGCGCGGGGACTATCTGGGCGGCACCATACAGGTGATACCGCACGTGACCAACGAGATAAAGCGCCGCATACGCGAGGTGGCGCAGATATCCAAGGCGCAGGTAATCATCGTTGAGGTGGGCGGCACGGTGGGCGATATCGAGAGCCAGCCTTTCTTAGAGGCCATCCGGCAGATGCGCAACGAGGTAGGCCGTGACAACGTGCTCTACATCCATGTTACCTACCTGCCCTACATCGCCACCACCAAAGAGCTCAAGACCAAGCCCACACAGCACAGCGTGAACGAACTGCGCCGCATCGGCATACAGCCGGACATCATACTCTGCCGCTCCGATTACCCCATCTCGCAGGGGCTGCGCGACAAGATATCGCTCTTCTGCGACGTGGATAAGGAGGCGGTCATACCCATGGTCACCGCCGAGACTATCTACGAGGTACCCCTGATATTGGAGGAATTCGGCATCAGTAATTTTATCATCAGCCGGCTGAGGCTGACCGCCACGCGCGCCGACCTCACGGACTGGCGGCAGATGGTAGCGCGCATGAAAACACCCAAAGAGAGCTTGAATATAGCCCTGGTGGGCAAGTATGTGGAACTGGAGGACGCCTACTTCTCGGTGCGCGAATCGCTCTGCCACGCCGGCCTTTACCATGACCGCAACATAAAAATCACCTGGGTGCAGTCGGAGGACCTGGAGAAGGGCATTAACGAGGGCCTGCTGGGCTCGGTGCACGGCATAATCGTGCCGGGCGGCTTCGGCAACCGCGGCATCGAGGGCATGATAACCACGGCCTCCTACGCGAGGCTCAATAATATCCCCTACCTGGGGCTCTGCTTGGGCATGCAGGTGATGGCCATCGAGTTCGGCAGGCACGCGCTGGGCAACAAGCGGGCCAACTCCACCGAGTTCGACCACTCCACACCCTACCCGGTGATCGACCTGATGCCGGAGCAGCGCAAGGTCAACGACATGGGCGGGACCATGCGGCTGGGCTCTTACCCCTGCGCACTGGTGGAGGGCACCAAAGCGGCGCAAGCCTATGCCGAGCCGGTGGTTTACGAGCGCCATCGCCACCGCTATGAATTCAACAACGATTACCGCGACGTTTTCGAGCAGAAGGGCATGACCTTCAGCGGGCTTTCCCCGGACGGCAGGCTGGTGGAGATAGCCGAGCTGCGCGATCACCGCTGGATGGTGGCCTGCCAGTTCCACCCGGAATTCCGCTCGCGCCCCAACCGCCCGCACCCACTTTTCGTAAGCTTCATCGGCGCCGCCCGGGAGACACTCGTGGATGGCACCCAGGTCACGCTCCCCATATCATGATACGACCGCGCGGCCCGTATAATATGAATAAAATCACTGACAGGAGAAGTATATGCGCCTCTTTCTTGATACGGCCAACTTAGAACATATCAGGCACGGCGCCAGGCTGGGCGTGATCAGCGGCGTGACCACCAACCCCAGCCTCGTTTCGAAGGAGGGCAAGGTCAACTACAAGAAGCTGGTGCAGGAGATTTGCTCGATCGTGCCCGGCCCGGTCTCCACCGAGGTCATCAGCCAGGACACGGCCGGCATGCTGGCCGAGGCGCGGGAGATAGCGAAATGGGCTAAAAACGTGGTGGTCAAGATACCCGCCGGACTGGAGGGCACGGAGGCCACCGCCGCTCTGGCCGGGGAGGGGATCAAGGTCAACTACACGCTGTGCTTCTCGGTCAACCAGGCTATCCTGGCCGCCAGGGCAGGCGCGGCCTACGTGAGCCCCTTTGTGGGCAGGCTGGACGATATTGGCGAGGACGGCATGCTGCTGATACAGGACCTTATACAGGTTTACCGCGAGTACCCCGAGATAAAGACCGAGGCCATCGCCGCCAGCATCCGCCACCCCCAGCACTGCCTGGCGGCGGCCAGGGCCGGGGCGCACATCGCCACCGTACCCTACGCGGTACTGCTGCAGATGGCCAAACATCCGCTGACCGATACCGGCATCAGCCGCTTCGCGGCGGACTGGCAGAAGGTCATGGGGGACGTCAAGAATATATGAATCATAAATACTAGATCCTAAATTCTAAATAAATTCCAAATTCCAATAATCAAATTCCAAACAATATCAAATATATAAATTATAATTTTGGAATTGTTTAGAGATTAGAATTTTAGATATTAGAATTTCTAAATTGTTTGGAGCTTGGAATTTGGTACTTGGAATTTAAGAAAAGCGGGCGCAACTGAAGGTACGCCCCTACGATAAAAATCTTTTACCCGAGGTGTCATTATGATGAATCTACCGGAACTTGAAACGAAAACCCTTGAGGAGCTGATGGCCCTGGCCAAGGGACAGGGCGTGGAGAATTACGACGTCCTGACCCGCGAGGAGCTGCTGGCCAAGCTGCAGCCTCTTGCCATTCCACCCGAGCCGCAACCCGGCTTCTACATGAGCCTGGGAGGCATACTGGAGATAATGGACGAGGGCTACGGCTTCCTGCGGCAGGAGAGCCTGCTGCCCGGCCCCAACGACGTATATATCTCCAACTCCCAGATAAGGCGCTTCGGCCTGCGCAACGGAGACACCGTGGTGGGGCAGGCGCGGCCTCCCAAGGAGGGCGAGAAATACTGCAGCCTGCTGAGGGTCGAGACCGTCAACGGCATGGACTCCGACCAGTCGAAGGGCCGCCCGCATTTCGGCCAGCTCACGCCGATCTTCCCCAATGACATGTACGACCTGGAGGGCAATCCCAAGAACCTCTCGGCGCGTCTGATCAACCTGGTGGCGCCCATCGGGCGCGGGCAGCGCGGCCTGATCGTATCGCCGCCTAAGGCCGGCAAGACCCTGCTGCTGAAAAATATCGCCACCGCGATATCCACCAATTACCCCGAGGTACACCTGATGGTCTGCCTCATCGGCGAGCGGCCTGAAGAGGTCACCGATATGAAACGGTCGGTCAAGGGCGAGGTGGTCTCGGCCACCTTCGACGAACCGGTTGAGAACCACACCCGCGTGGCTGAACTTGCCCTCGAGAGGGCCAAGCGGCTGGCCGAGATTGGCAAGGACGTGGTGATACTTTTAGACGGCATCACGCGCCTGACCCGTTCCTACAACCTGGCCATGCCGCCCAGCGGACGCACGCTCTCCGGCGGCATCGACTCCGTGGCCCTCTACCCGCCCAAGCGCTTCTTCGGCGCAGCGCGCAATATCGAAGAGGGCGGCAGCCTGACCATCCTGGCCACCTGCCTGGTGGATACGGGCAGCCGCATGGACGACCTCATCTACGAGGAATTCAAGGGCACCGGCAACATGGAACTGCACCTCGACCGCAGGATGGCAGAGAAGCGCATCTTCCCGGCCATCGACATCATACGCAGCGGCACGCGGCGCGAGGAGTTGCTGATCGGCGAGGCCACCGTATCCAAGATCTGGCTGCTACGCCGCATGGTCAGCATGCTGGCCGAGGATTCCAACAGCCCCACCGACGCCTCTGAGCGCGTCATCGAGCGCCTCTCCAAATCGCAGACCAACATGGAGTTCTTGGATAAGCTCACGGCCAAGGATGTTTAAGCTATACTGCCGGCCACACAACCGTTTATGAAATTCCAATGCTCAAATTACAAGCTCCAAACAATTGAGGAAAAGAAGAAAATTTCTAAGTTTACTTATTGGAATTTTGAATTTGTTTGGTATTTGGTATTTGGAATTTGGAATTTAATTACCTTTACTTAATGAGATTGATTTATGTTATGATAAACGCAAAAGCACCCGGAGGATAATGAGATGAAAGTAAAGGCCATTGCAGCTTTACTTGCTCTTATGTTTATCAGCGCACTGATCTTGCCGGCGGCGGCGCAGGCGGATTCGCTCACGCTTGAACCCGTGCAGGGCGCGGTCAATTCCGATGTCAAGATACCCGCTTTCTGCCAGTACGGCGAAGGCGATTACTTCCTCTACTGGGGAGATGATAACCAGCTCATCAAGCAGGGCAACGTGACCAAGATGGGCTGCCAGCCCATCACTTTCCAGGTACCGCAATCGCCGCGCGGCAAGCACATAATCACGCTCAAGGTGGGCAGCAAATCGTTCCAGAAGGAATTCACTGTGCTGGGCAGCATCGTTATCGGCACTAAAAAAGGCATCCCCGGCACACCGGTTTCCGTGCAGGGCTATGGCTTCGACGCCCACGAAACGGGCATCAAGATAATGTACGACGGCAACGCGGTGGCTACCGGCATTGAAGCCACTGCCGGCGGGAGCTGGCTTTACACGCTGAAAATCCCCTCCAGCAGCAAGGGCAACCACCCCATCACGGCCAGCGGCGCAACCACACCGGCCAGCGAAACCAAGGAGCAGGTCTTCACTATCATGCCCTCCATAAGCATCAACCCGGCATCCGGCTGGGTGGGCAGGGTAACGAGCGTCTCGGGCAGCGGCTTCGGCAGCGCCGAGACCAATATCGCCGTCCTTTACGATGACCTGCTGGTGAATACCAATATATCGGCCGACCTGAGCGGCTCGTGGCAGGCCTCTTTCTCCATCCCGGCGTCATCCAAGGGGGTACACAAGGTGGATGCCCGCGGCGCCACAACCACCCTCGATGATGTGACGGATGCGCAATTCACGGTCTCGCCGGGCATCAAGGTCGAGCAGGCCAGCGGCCGTCTGGGCGACGTCATCAACGTGGGGGACACGCTCTTTGTAAACGGGTTCGGCTTCTTAGAGAATGAACCCAATGTCAGGGTCACTTTCGACGGAATGCAGGTGATCGGCAGCATAACGGCCGACGCCCACGGGTCATGGTCCGCGCAGTTCGCGGTGCCGGCCTCAAGCAAAGGCGAGCATATAGTGGACGCTTCCGGCGACGCCACCAAAAGCGGGGATGTCAGCGCCTATACGGTGGTTATCACTCCTGAACTGGCCATCAACCCGGCCAGCGGCGCGGTTGGGGAGAATACCCTGCTGACCGGCAGCGGCTTCGGCGCCAGCCAGCCGCTCACCATAATGTACGATGCCAGGAAGATCACCAGCAGTGCGACAACAGACAGCAAGGGCAGCTTCAGCACTGCCTTTAAGCCGCCGGCCAGCGGATCGGGCAGCCACCT
>JAPLHK010000007.1:360-7905 GCA_026389715.1 Chloroflexota bacterium | reverse complement strand
TATGAACATTGGCTGTGTTGAGACTACGATGCCCAGCCGCGACAGCTCCCCCATCGTTTTTTGGTCCATCATCGAGGCGTGCTCCAATCGATGCCGGCAGCCCGCGCGCGGGTGCTCTCTAAACAGCCTGCCGTAAAGGTCGGCGCACAGCTTATTGGCCGCGTCGCCGATGGCATGTATACAGACCTGCCAGCCGGCATTGTGCGCAGCCGCCATGCGACCGTAAAGGTCCTCAGGCGGGTGCATCAGCATGCCCGATTTATCGTGGCTGTCGGAGAAAGGCTGGAACATGTAAGCCGTGCTTGACCCGAAGGTGCCGTCGGCGAAGATCTTGACGCCCCCTAAACGGTGGGCACCGCTGTTCAAAGCGCCGTCTTTCAATCCATTCAGCCCTTCAATATCCGATGCTACCAGCAGCGAATACAGGCTCTGCGGGCAATGCTCCAAAAAGAGCTGCATGGCAGGCACATCAAATGCCCCGGCGGACCCGGCGGGGCCTTCATCTCCCGTCTGCAGCACCACTCCCAGCGAGGTGAGGCCCAGGGATGCCAGGCGGTTAAAAGTCTGTCGGGCTCCATCAACGAGCGTGTCCAGATCAGGCATGGGCATGGCATTCAGGATAAGCTGCGCCGCCATCTCCCTGAAGACGCCCGTGGGATAACTATCGGATTCGCGCTCAATCACCCCTGCCTCCGGGTCAGGGGTGGACGCCGTTACCGCTGCCACTTCTATCGCCCGCGTATTGGCAAAAACTGAATGGCCATCATGTTTGATCACGATCAACGGCCTGTCTGCGCTGACCTTATCCAGGTCGTGCCTGTCCGGCACGCGCTTCTCCCGCATATTCTGCTCGTCGAAATTGAGGCCAACCAGCCACGAGTCATCTTTCTTCTTTGACAGCGCTTCCCGCATGCCATGCTGCAGGTCTCCAATAGATTTAGCAACTCCCAGGTCGCAGTTGAGGGCGAAAAATATCAGCAGTACGGGATGCAAGTGCGTATCGATGAAGCCGGGCAGCAGGGCGCCGCCCTTCATGTCCACCGGCTCAAATCCCTTTTCCAGCGCTGCCGTGCAGGTGCTCCTTGCTCCTGCAGCGATGATAGTGCCGCCTCTCACCGCGACTGCCCCGGCAACCGGGCAGGCCGCATCCATGGTGCGGACGATTCCGTTGAAGTAAAGCTGGCCCTGCTCTTTCACGTGCTTATCCCCTTATTATTTAACAGGCACTACCGACCCCACTGCCATCAACAGGTAGGCAATGAATACCAGCACGCAGATAAATACGTTCCCCCATTTCCCCATGCTGAACTGCGGCATGATATTGGCATTCTCCTTTCGGCTGATCAACAATGCCGGGGGTATGAGCAGCGCCATCAGGACGGCCATCGCCCCTCCCGCATAGCGCATATACTCGAGGAAACCGGCCATGCCCGCGATGGCCATCAGGAAGCCGGGAACGGTGGCTACCAGCCAGGACAGCCGGTAGCCCCATTTGAGCCTCTCGACGATTACCACAGCCAGCGCATAGGCTATGCTCCAGTAGCTGGTCAGCAGTCCCAGGAAAGCGAAGACCGAGCCCAGTATCAGCGCCCAGGTGCCCACCGCGTTCCCCCAGCCGATAATGGCCACCTCGGTAACGGGATTGGAGACCAGGGAGGCCATGATGGAGACTACCAGAGTGAAAACTAAATTGATGGTGATGCCGAGCACCACGACGCCCGGAACCAGCTTCTTATTCCAGGACAACCCCTCGGCCGCCTGGGGTACCGAGAAGAGGCAGGTCAGGCAGAACATGATCATGCCGTAAAGGGCCAATATTTTCATGGAATCGCCCGTCCAGAGCGGCCAGGAATTGAAAGGGTAACCGAAGGAAATGACCGATAGAGCCAATAGCACTATGGCTATGCTGATGATGGACCATTTCTCGCTGACGCCCACCGCTTTCAGCCCCATGAAGACGATACCGGCTGCAACTATATAGGTGATGACCTCCGCCAACCACAGCGGCAGCGCGGGGATCAGGTTCCGCAACAACTCCGCGCAGCCGACGATGTACCCGGCCAGCAGCGCATAGAATGTAATCAGTACCATGGCGAAGATGATCCAGGTCAGGGCCTTGCCCCACCAGGTCTTCTTGAAAACGTACTTCCCGAATAGCTCCACTAATTGCTGCGGCTTATCGTCACGCAATACGACCTCCACCACCATCAGGTGCAGCAACAGGCTGAAGGCATAGGCCACGACAGCTGTTAAGATTAACTCCCATATACCGTTCAGCGAAGCCAGGTAGGGCACCGCCATTACACCCCCTCCGAACCCCAGCCCGGCTACTGTCGCGGCCGCTTCAAATAAGGTTAGTTTCCTGGAATGTTCAGTCATTGGTTACCCCCTGCCAAAATTAATTTCGGAGTCGCGCTTTCCGGTTTATAGGTAGCTTTGCTGACAGCCCACATCAGGAGCAGGCTCACGGCCAGGCTGATAACAATGGGCTCCATCCAGGCCACCTCAATGAACTGTTTGACCACGTACAACCCAACGCAGACGGCGGTGGAAACTATGCTGCTGACAACCGCACCCTGCCGCGTTGCCTTCTTCCAGAAGAAGGCCGCCATGGCCGGGATAAATACGGCGGATACGTATACGGCAAAGGCCAGCAGGAGGATGTCGAAGATGCCGCGCATCACCAGCGCGAAGACGATGCCCAGCGCCCCAACCAGTACTATGACGGCTTTAGCCCACAACAGCAGTTTTTTCTCGCTGGTCTGGGGACGGGTCGCCTTGATCAGGTCATTAGCTATGGTGGTTCCGGAGATGAGTAGTGCTACGGAGGCTGTGCTCATCATGACCGCCATCAAGCCGGCCAGGCAGAGCCCAACCAGGCCGGGCGGCAGGAATTTCACGATCATCACCGGTATCACGGCATCGGTGGAACCGTAAGTGGACGTTATCTGCGGCAGCAGGGCGATCCCCAGGATACCCAGCAGGACCACAACAACCGACCAGTACATGTATACTCCGGCAGTAACAAACATGGAGTTCTTAATTATCTTTCCGCTGCCGGCCGCGTTAGCCCGCTGCCACAGCCCGGGATCGACTAAGCAGAAGCAGAAATCTATTATCCAGATAGACACCAGGTAAACAGGGGATATGCTGCCCCCTGTTCCCGTGGCGGCAGCCTGCCAGGCGCCTGCCAGGGCCGCTCCCGAATTACTGGCCAGGATGAATATCGGCAGTATGACACCGATGCTCACCAGCATGATAACCGTCTGTATCAGGTCGGTGTAGGCAACCGCCAAAAGGCCACCCAGCACGGTATAGAGGATCATTATGGCGCCGGCCAGGATGATGGACGTGCTATAAGTGAGACCAAATGATTGTCCCACGGCAGTGAATATCAGCCCGATGCCGATGATCTGCCCGCCGAATAAAGCGATGACCGTAATGAACATGGCAGCGCCGCAGGCCAGGTTGATTCCCTTTCCATAACGCTTATATAGCGCCTCCGGGATGGTCCAGATGCCCAGCTGGCGTAGTTTTCCTGAAAGCAAGCCGAAGACGATCAAACCAGCTATATAGCCGAAGCCTGCTGTTATAAATATGATCCCAAACTCATAAGCTTTCCCTGCCTTGCCCATGGTCGATGCCGCTCCGATGGCAGCGCCCACCAGTGTCCCGATCATCACCACATATCCCAGCGATTTGCTGGCCAGGGAGTAGTCCTCCATGTTCTTGATTTTGCGGCTGGTCCAGATGCCTACTGCGACCATGCCCGCGAGATACACTAAGATGATGCCGATGTCGACCCAGCTTATCGAATCCATGGGCCCTTCCTCCTAATTTTTATCGGGTATTATCATTTAAGGCAGGGTGAGTTTCACCGTTTCGCCTGTAGAATATTTATCCAGCGCTGCCTCGTCCAGCGTGACCCCCCAGCCAGCGCCGGCCGGGACCCTGGCAATACCGCCGCTATAATCAATGGGGACTGTTATGAGGTCATCTTCCAGCATTACATATCCAAAAAGCTCGACGGCGTGTCCCAACTCGGCATGACGGGCCGCTGCCAGGTGTATCAGGACGGCCGACGATATGCCGGCCGATTGGTTGTGAATCACAATCCCCATACGGTGCTGCGACGCAAAATCCATGGCCTTGAGAGCCGGGGTTATGCCCCCGGGACGCTCTGTATTAATACCGACCGCACCGATGCCACCCAACTCCGCCAGCGTTACTATATCGCTTAGGGAGAAGCAGCCCTCGTGCGCCATAAGAGGCGTTTTCACGCGCTTCTGAACGTAGGCCATGCCCACATAGTCGGTAGCGGCAACGGGCTGCTCCGCAACATCGATATCATTAGGCTCAATGGCCTTGATGGCCTTTACAGCTTCCTGTGGCGAGTAGGCTTGGTTGTAGTCCACGCGGATACGCACCTGTTTACCGAATTCTTTCCTCATCGCGTTCATGATGGCGACGTCCTCTTCTATGCCATGCCCCAGCTTCAAACGCAAAGACCTGTAGCCCTGGTCAACGAACATCCTGGCCAGGGTAACCATCCCGTCGGGATCCATCAGCGGTATCAAAGCGGCCATGGGGATTTCCGCCGGTTTCCCGCCCATAACCTCGCAGGCCGGTATGCCCCGCACCTTGCCCATCAGGTCGTAGCAGGCCATATCGAGAAGTCCCTTGGCCGCCTCCGAGCGCGCCACGTTGTTATCCATGCGCCGGCAGATGTTCTCGACGTTGAAGGGGCTCTCGCCCAGGACATATTTGGCCAGCGCCTGGCGGATGACCTCGATGATCTGGTTAGGCGAGGTACCTGTCTCGGGCCACCAGACGTAGGATTCGCCCAATCCCACGTTGCCGGCTTCATCCGTCATCTTACAGATGGCGCAGTCAATGCCGGTCCAGGCCTCCTCGGCCGGGATGGCCATGCCCAGGCCACCCGATTTGCTCATAGCCTCCCTGACTATCTCCTGGAAAGGTATGACCACGGGCGTGAGTTCGATGCTTACGATGCGCGCGATTTTATCCTGGCTATCCATCGTCGATTGCTCTCTTTAGTAAGACAGAAATATAACATCTAAGTTGGCCAAAATCAACCTGCCGGGTCATTACCAGGCCGAAGACCGCGGCAATCCTACGGTATTAAGTCTGCGATTCCACAGATTGCTTCACTGCGTTCGCAATAACATTGTGCGCTACTACTTGCGCTAAGAGCCACTCTTTCTATACAATACGTGGAATGTCCCAAAATTGGCATTGCAGATATTTTAATAAACCGGAGGAGGCTGACCAATAATGACCGAGCATAACATCGAGCAGGTTGAAGAGAGAAAAGCGGCAAGCATGCTGCCCCCGCACGTGCGGGCTTTTTACAGGAAGGCAGAGGAAGACCATGAGGGCTTCTGGGAGGAAGCGGCGCTAAGCGCAAAACACGATCTGCACTGGTTCAGGAAATGGGACAAGGTATTCGAGCATAATTATCCTACCTTCAAATGGTATGTCGGCGGCAAGACCAATATCTGCTACAGCGCCGTCGATTTCAAGGTCAAGATGGGCAAGGGCGCCAAGGCCGCCCTCATCTATGAGAACGGCGATACGGGAGAGGCCAGGACGGTCACCTACACCCAGCTTCTCAACCTGGTGAGGAAGTACGCTGCCGCCCTGCGCGGCATCGGGGTAAATAAGGGAGACCGCGTGGCGGTTTATATGCCCATGGGCATTGAGGCCGTGGGAACCATGCTGGCCTGCGCCAGGATAGGCGCCGTGCACGTGGTCATCTTCGCCGGCTTTTCGCCCAAGGCTATCGCCGACCGCGTCGAACTGAGCGGCGCGAAATACGTAATCTGCAAGGCGCGCGGCACACGGCGGGGCAAGCCGGTCGAACTTAAAGAGATGGTAGATGAATCGCTTACCAGGTTGCCCGATGGATTCGGCTTCAAACATACAGTGGTGCTGGATGAGGCTCACGACAAGAATGTTCCCATGACCGCCGGGCGTGATTTGCTTTGGAAAGATTTCCTGGCCAAAGGAGCCGGACAAAGCGGCGACTATGTGGAGATGGAGTCCAATGAGCCCCTCTTCCTGCTGCCCACCTCGGGCACCACGGCCAAGCCCAAGGTCAGTATGCAGTGCCACGGCGGCTACCAGGTATATGTATACTCAATGGGCAAGTGGATTTACGGCCTGAACTCCAATGATGTCTGGTTTTCGACCTCCGACATCGGTTGGATAGTGGGTCACAGTTACAACGTTTATGGGCCGCTGCTGCACGGCTGCACCTCGTTTCTGTACGAGGGCACGCCCGATTACCCCAACACCGAGATGTGGTACGACATAATCGAGCGCAACCGCGTGACCGGCATGTTTACCTCCCCCACGGGCATACGCGCGCTGGCCAGGTTCGGCGTTGAACCGGCGCGCAAGCATGACTTGAGCTCCATCCAGCGCGTGGTCTGCGCCGGTGAGGTGCTCAACCCGTCGGCCTGGAAATGGTTCCAGGAGGATGTCTTCGAGGGCAGGATACCTGTGATCGACCACATGTGGCAGACCGAAACTTCAGGCGCCATCATCGGCAATCCCTATGGGCTGGGCATGGCGCCTATCAAGCCAGGATCCTCGACCTATACCACACCCGGCGTTATCTCGGACATCGTTGACGAGAAGGATGGTCACTCCATGGGGGTAGGGGAGAAAGGCATACTGGTCATAAAGAAACCCTTCCCCGGCCTGACACCGACCCTCTGGGGTGAACCCGAGCGCTATAAGACAGACTACTGGGAAGCGCGACCGGGCACCAAGGGTATGTACTATGCGGGCGACGCTGCTGAGAAGGATGCCGATGGCTACATCTGGTTCGCAGGGCGTGCCGACGAGGTTATGAAGATAGCCGCGCACAGGATAGGTACGGTCGAAGTTGAGAACGCGCTGGTTTCGCATCCCGCCGTGGTGGAAGCGGCGGTAACCGGTGTGCCGGACGAGCTGCGCGGTGAGATAGCCAGCGCTTTCGTAGTTCTGCGCACTGGGTATGAGCCCAGCGACGAGCTTAAGAAAGAGCTTATCAACCACGTCCGCAAGGAGATGGGCGCTATCGTGGTCATGAAGGATATCGGCTTCCTTAAAATGCTGCCCAAGACCCGCAGCGGCAAGATCATGCGCCGCGTTATCAAGGCCCTGCTCACCGGCAAGGACCTCGGCGACGGCAAGGAATTCAAGTTCGACTGGCCGATGACGGAAGCGGTCGTGATCTCCTTCGCCGGCGCGCCGCCGAGGTAGCGGGGGCCTGCGGCCGGTGGATTTCGTTGGCCTTGTTGTGCGTGCGGAGCACTCCGGCAGAACGTCAATACGAAAGCGGTATCGTGTCCTAATCCTGTTCAAAAGCGAGAAAAGGGTACAGCCCCTTTTGCCGCTTCTCCCGCTAAAGACGTACGGTGATAAACCCCCGCGCTACAGCCGTCCACCACCGTCATCCGCCCGCCGTCTCCCGCACCGCGGCGTATGCGGGAATGCCCGAGGCCCCGCCAACGGCCTGGATGCAGAAGTTGGCGG
>JAPLHK010000007.1:0-351 GCA_026389715.1 Chloroflexota bacterium | reverse complement strand
CATCTTCAGGAAGACCGCCGCCACGCCGCAGGCCAGCAAGGCGTCGGCCACTTGCTCGGCTGAAGCGCCGGGGTAGATGACCCGCATATCGTCGAGGCTCGGCAGGAAGTAGTCGCAGTGCGGCAGCATCGCCTCCATCTGCCCGCGGTTGGGGCCGAGGCCGAAGCACTCGTCCAGCAGCGTGACGACGCCGCGACGCCGGGCCTCGCGCAGGATGGCCGCGCCGGGCGGGCCGTCCAGAAGCGGCTTGCACCAGAGGTCGCAGTAAAGAAGGAAGTCGGCCGCAAGCAGCCGGTCGAGGTCCACGTCTTCGGGGGCGAACGTGAGGTTCGCGCCGGGCGTGTGGATGAA
>JAPLHK010000076.1:9111-17302 GCA_026389715.1 Chloroflexota bacterium | reverse complement strand
GCATGGCGCCCAGCGTCAGTACCACCACCCATGCTACGCAGGTGTGGAACCTTCCCTTGGTACCTAAAAACCTGAGTATGTAGTCCCAGTTTGTCTGGTTAACCTGCTCCGGCTGCCAGCCGATAAAATCTTTGCCCCTGCCCAGGAGATCTTTTTTATCTGAAATGAGCTGGCTGCATGCGGCTATCATGATCAGGCCGCACTTTTTCCATAGTTCATCTTGGGTCGCCTCCCAAAGCCTTAATAAATCATAGGCGATAAAAAGCCCGTAGAAATCGAGGTGGTGATGGGCAACGGATACTGCCGTCATGCCGCGGGTTTTAAAATCCCTCTTACCTGCCGGGCTCCCGGCATCGAAAGCGACATTGTAGGTGAACATCCAGCTCAGCACGAAGCCCGCGGCCAGCCTGGCGTAGCGCAGGTAGTATTCATCGTGCGACCTCTCATAGAGGTCGAGGAAGGCCCTGAGCAGGGCGCAACCGGCTTCCTTATCCACGCAGTCCGCGTCAAGCGTGTCGGCATAAAAACGGTTGTTATCTATCAGGGAGGCATAGTAGCGGCCCGCCTTTTTGAGTGCTTGATCAATGTCATCCGTTTTGCCGCTGATTCTCTCAAGCGCGATTAGAAGGCTGATGATGTAAGCGCCGTTGGTGCCCAGGGTATTCAACGGGCTTCCATCTGCATCCCACCACCGGCCGAAGCTGCCCTCATCATTGCCCTGTAATTGATGGCCTGTATAGAATTCGGCATTCTTGTTGGCAAGGTTCAAAAATTCATCCCGTTGTTTTCCGGCGTCTTTGAGCAATTTATACAGCCGCAGGTAATTGACCATCACCTCGCCGTTGCACCTGGTATTTGCGCCGTTTATGAGCTCTTCCGGCGTACCCACGCCCATGTATCCGCCCCATTTGCCGTCTTTGAGCGAATAGCTGTCCCTGTGCAGGCCGTTGGGCAGAGCGCCTGCCAGGAAAAATCTTCCGATCCTGTCCGCAATGTCCATGTATTTTTGATCGCTGGTCTCCTTACCTGCACGCGCAAAGATGGTGGCTCCCTCCATGCCCCTCACCAGGAAAGACCCGGCCGCGTAGTTGTGAAAGGACTGGAAAAGCCCGTTTCCCCTACCCATCTTGATGGCAGTGATGCCCGGCTTATCGATGAGCAGGTATTTAAGGTGGTGGAATTTTAAGGCGGCTATCGTTGACCAATCGGTTTTTTTGTGGTCGCCGGCAGGTACATCAAAGAGGTCCAAAGCCAGTGAAGTCAATTTAATAAATATTTCGCTGACATGTGTACATTTGCCGAAAGCAATGAAAAAGTCCCTTGAATACTCAAAGGGGGACTTTTGAATGTCGAAAAATGCCGCGGATTTAGTGGTTAATCCGCCGATCAGGATGCCTTTCTCGGTGTATGTGAAAGGTTCTTCTACATAGGGGACAGATATCTCAAGTGCAGGGCTCCCCTCCCTGGCATAAGTCTTGACGCTGGATATCTCGTTTTCTTTGCCTGAAGGGTTTGTGAAGACCGCCTGCCACCGTGAGCCATCGTGGAGGATCGAGCAGGAAGGTACCGGTATCCTGTCCTCACGGAACGACCAGCCTTTTTCAATTCCGCCCCTGGGGAAACGGCCTTCACCCATCTCATTCTTATCGTACATAACGGATGGGACGAGCCAGTTATCTAAATCCGCTGAAGGCTGATAACCGAATAATAGTTGCCACCTGCCAGGTTCAGTAATCGTCCAGCGCCTTTTTATGGTTATAAGATCTTTGCCGGCAAGAAACTCGTCTCTGAGCCGGGCGCCTGTAAAAGTAACGTTTACGACGTTCCCGGCATCGATAAGAATTTCGTTGGGTTCGAGGGTGGTTTTCCCTCTCCGCAGGCCATAATAAACCCCGCCCAGTTCCACCCCCTCATGGATAATATCGACACGGCCGTTCTTTTTGATGAGTTGCATAAGTTTTTCGGGAATACAGCGGCAATGCAGTTGGGAGGAGCCTTTCCGGCGGGGTCACCTGGTCATTATATATATTTCGACGGCCGCAATAAGTATGGTAATTATGATGATGGCTACCATCAGCGGGCGTGAATTTATCTCGCGTTGAAGCAAATTTGATTTATCGGGGTTATGTGATATTTTCGATACCTCGCCGGCACACTTCTTGCAATAGGTTTTTCCGAATAATGTTGTACTGCAGTCGTTGCAAATGAACTGCTGACATCGCCAGCAACCGTTGGTTGCCGGCCGGTCCGGGTGGTTGTAACAAGCCGCATTAACATCCATTTCCGCAACCTCATTATAGGTGATATAGCAGAATTATACGACTATGTATGCGAAAATAAAAGGTTGCTCCGCATTCGCAGGTGGCCGCGATCTACTTTTGCATGGCGGGATACCCGGTAATCCTGGCCACCTTGCGGTAAAGCGGTTCCAGGGATTTATAAGTCTGCAGGTAAACCTCCTTATAAAGCTCCTGGTAGATGCGGTGGTTGGCCGGGTCCGGTGTAAAGGTGCGGCCCTTCTTCACCATGGAACCAACGGCTTCTTTAAATGAGGGGAACATGCCGGTGCCTACCGCAGCGTCTATGGCAGCACCGAGGGCGCAGGTTTCCGCCGTCCCCATCCGTGAAACAGGCAAATTGAACATATCGGCGGCAATCTGCACGGCTACATCGCTCTTGGAGCCTCCTCCGCCGACACGGATCTCCTTGAGGGGTATTCCTGTTTTTTTCACGGTAATATCATAAAGGCGTTTGAGTTCATAGCCTATACCCTCGAGGATGGCGCGGTACATATGGGCGCGGTTATGCACGTCGCCGAAGCCGATGATGGAGCCCTTGGCGTACTTGTCGTAGATCATGGGCGTCCAGTGCGGCTGCAGCATTAATCCCAGTGAGCCGGGCGGTATATCCCTGATGGTTTCGTCAAAGACCACCTCGGGTTCCACGCCGCGCTGTTTGGCCTCGATGGCCTCCCTGTGACCGAACTCCTGTTTGAACCAGGTTATCATCCAGAAGCCCCGGTAGATGAACATCTCGATATCCCAGGCGTTGGGCAGTGCGGCAGGCCAGGTATAAAACTTCATGTTCTTCTCAGTAATATATTTATAAGTTATGCTTTGCATGCAGGTGGCGGTCCCGAAACTGATCACACCGATGGAAGGGTCGATGCCGCCGCAGCCTAAAAGCTCGGACTGCTTATCCCCGGCTCCTACAACCACCGGCAATCCTTCAGGCAGGCCGGTTTCCACTGAAGCTTCTTTAGTGACATATCCCAGCACAGTATCGGGTGGATAGAGGTCCACACAATGCTCTTTCTTTACGGCCAACGTTTCGTAGGCTACATCCAGAGGGTGCCATTTAAGGTTCTGATAGTCCATCGGCCAGGCGCCCACCATCATGCCGATTGAATCCTTGAATTCACCGGTGATCTTTTTGACCAGCCACCCCGATATTTGCAGGAATTTATAGGTGTTCTTGTAGATTTCGGGTTCATATTGCTGTATCCAGAGGAATTTTGATTCCCGGTGCGCTTTATCCATGGCGTCGGCCAGGCCGAGAGCCTTAAAGAGCACGCGTGCTTTCAGGCTGATAGGCGGCGGGTTCTCGGTAACGCGCTGGTCGAGCCAGATTATGGCAGGCCTCAGCGGGTTGCCCTGCCGGTCGACCGGGAACGATGCTGAGCGTTGGGTGGTGATGCCCAGTCCGGAGATCTCATGCGGCGGGATTTTGGCTTTAGCCAATACGCCCCTGGTGCAGTAGCAAAGCTTTGTCCAGAAATCTTCGTGGTGCTGCTCCGCCCAACCCGGATGTAAAGAAAAATACGGTTCGTGCTCGGCCTGCTCAATTGCTACCTGGTTGCCTTCCCTGTCGAAAATTACCGCCCTTACGCTCTGTGTACCGGAATCGATACCAATTACATACTTCTTTTCTGCCATATCAACCTCCTTTATTATTAATGTTGGGGTGTCTCATATTCCGGTTGCCAGGTGGGGTCGTATTTTTGGTAATAACTGAAAAAGTCCTCCCTGTGTTTAGCGGCTTTTTCTACCAACTCTTCCGGCTTTAAGTATCCCATACCGATGAGGATATCCTCCAGTTTCACAAGGCTCTGCTCGTAGGGCGGACATCCGCCCAGGAAGCGGTCGTAACCGGCAAGCTGCATGGCGTTCCTCAATTCCAGCAGGTCGCCCCCGGTGGCCAGGGCGCATTCTCCCAGAAAAAAGGTGTGCGCCATATCGGTCCTAATTTGGGGTGGTATCTTGGGGTCGACCCCCACGATCAAGGAGACCCGCTGCGGTACCTTGGCCAGCAGGCCCTCTGCCAGGGCTGCCATCAGCCAGCAAGTCGAGCATGCGCCACCGATGTAGATATCGATGTTGGGGTATAGTCCCGTAACTAAGCTGTCTATCGGTAGGGTATAGGTGGCCGGCAGGAGAAACTGCTTTCTGACCGAGGCTATGCTTTCTCCGGCGACCTCGATCAAGAACGGGTTGGACGTGCCCAGGCCATCGTGTCCCGCCAGACGGGTGGTGCTCACCACCAGCTGCCCAGGAGGCCGTCCAGCAGCACGAGGTCCGGCTTCCTTATCTTGCTGATATCCACCATGTGCTGCTGCAGGTCGTCGCGGTGGGAATAGTACCTGCCCCGCTCATCCAGCAATCCCTGCAGGTTCTTGATGGAAAGTGTCACCATGGTCATGGTGTGGGTCTTCATGGCCGGCATGTTGATGAAATAGTCGGCGTCCAGCACCACCTTCGGGTAGTTGACCCGGTGCAGAGCCATGCCGCCTTTTACATTGACCTCGACCTTTTCGGCGTCCTCCACACCCATTACTTCTCCGCCTGCTTCCTCGACAGCTTTAGTTATGCCAAGTATACGCATAACTTCGGATGTCTTGAAGCCGCGTGACATGCCGCAGGGAGTCATGGATGGCCGTACACGCTTCATAAGCGTGCCAACGCTGACGCCCTCAATGACGGTCACGCGGCTGGCCCCCGCCTCCCTTGCCATGGTTACCATGCTGGCTATGACCCGCCGGTCAACGGAAATAGGGGGAGGGTAAGGTGCGAAGAGGTTGGGCTTGATTGCAACATGATCGCCGCGCTTGATTTTACCTGTTAAGCCTCCGGTCAGGTTTACAGCTTCCCGCACCATCCTGTCAATCTCAGCAAGATCCGGGGGCATCCTGCCTTTAACGATGGCAACCTTAGATTTCTCGCTCACTTATTTACTCCTGCTCTCAAGGATTTTGTTGGCCATTTCGGCAAAGCCCAGCCCGCCGCTTTTATTAGTGACATAGCGTGGAAGGTGATTCATTTTACTGCTGAAGTTCTTTATATTGGCTACCCCGACCGTGAGATTCATGGCCTCGAACATGGGCTCATCGTTCGGTGAGTCCCCCACGAATACAAATGTGTTTATTGCTTCATCCCAGGGAATCGACAGACGCTCTTCCAGGAAAAGCCTGGTGGTTGACAGTTTATTATAGCCGCCGAACCAGCCGTTTACATGGATGGAGCTTACCTTATATTCAGCGCCATGCCGCTTGAAAATGCCGCATATCTCCTCGATTTCAGACTCGCTGAGCTCACTTACATCTTCCCTGAAGTCTATGGCAAGGTCGAAAATGCGAAATGGCTGGTCCGATGCAACCCCGGCCCCCGGGACCTTCTTAAGTATTTCCTCTTTAATAGACTCCAGCTCCTTTCTTTTGCTGGCAACCTCCGCTGCAGTGAAAATGTACCGCTGGCAGAGCTTACGTTTTTCATGGTCGTAATAGTAATAGAAGGCGCCGTTTTCACCTATAATACCATCGATAGGCCACATGCGCGCGATGTGGTCGCACCAGCCTGCCGGCCGGCCGGTAATGGGAACCAGTATCAATCCCTGTTCATGCAGTTTCCACAGTGCACTGAAAGCCTGAGGTATAAGCTTGCCCTCGAGGGTAAAGGTGTCATCGATATCGAAGAGCACGCCCTTTATACCTGCGCATTCAGTGCTGGTGATATCATTGATATTTTTCACATTTAAACCCTGAAATTCAATCTAATAGTTATCCCGTTGATGAAACATGTGCAAAATTGTCCGGTTACAGAATTATAATTCAAGGGGGAAAAATGTGCGTCATCAGGTTCCAATTACTATACGGTATTCACGCCGATTCCACTTACAGGGCTGTTGGTCTGGTTGAAATAGAGTGACCTGATACTCTGTACAGATTCAGCGCTATATCACACTAAGCATAGCAGACCAGCCGGGTAGGCATATACGAGGCTTTAAAGGGCAATACGAGCTATAAGACAACCGTGTAGAAAATTGCGAGCACGATCACCTAAATAAGCTGAGGCACAGGTTTTATACTTCTGCTATCCAGGCTGCAGGTACGAATAGATGCAATCGCGGACAAGACGAAAATCCCAACCGCGGTTACATTGCGTCGTTGCTTATTAAAATACCTTGAATCTCTTAAGCAGCCAGATTATCAACAGAATTAAACCTACGATAAGAGCTATATGCACCAGCCAACCCAAACCTGGTACAGCGAGGAAACCCAAGAGCCACAAAACCAGCAGAATGATTGCGATGATTAACAAGATATTCATCCTACACACCTCCTCGATATTTTGATCACACAATGTTGATAATAAATAATCGGATAATGGCGCAGCTACTTTTTGTTAACCATGCCCTGGACTGCCTGCATAAGTGCGCTAGTCACAAGGTTGCTGGATTGCTGCCGGTAACCGCCTCCCATAGCACTGCTGGAGACCACCGCGTTCACGATCGCCTCGATATTACTGCCGCCCTTGGACTTGGTATTCATAAAGGCCATGCCTGCATTGATAATGTCACCGATATCAATGCCCCCGGAAGACTGCTGGGACGTTGTTTGTTGACCGCCTCCGCCTAAGAGTGAACCCAACACATTGCCTAAGACGCCGCCATCCTGCTGTGGTTGTTGCTGTTGTTGCTGGCCCCCTCCTAAGAGTGAACCAAGCACATTGCCTAAACCACCACTTTGCTGTTGTTGATCTTGTTGCACAGGTGCCTCACCTCCACCCAACAGTGTCTGAATCAATGTCATGGCATTGCCGGAAGTGACCTGCTGGCCCTGGAATTGTTGAGCAGCCTGTGAAAGACCTTTGGCATATAGCTGCGCCGACCCGCTTTTCTGCTGACGTAATAACTCGGCAGCATACGCCAGCTGGTCAGCGGGATCTGCCCCCTGTTTCTCCTTCATAGCCTGAGTGATGACTTCGAAGGTGTTAACCATATTGTCCCCGTGATCATGGTTGTTTGTGTCGGCTGCATTTAGGCTTTCTTTGTTCTTGGCCAGTGTGCCCGTGACCGTTTGAAATAGTTTCCCTAAATCGATTGGACTTGATGTATTAGCCATCTTATAACCTCCCATTCCCTTATTTGGATTTAAAAAACGATAGACGTGCCGTGCCAGGCCGTTGTTGTAGATTTATTATATCAATAAGCATATAATAAATCTATATATTCTTATGTAAGGAGGAGGTTTGAGATGGCTGCTAAGTTTGAGCTTTACAAGGACAGAAAAGGTGAATTCAGGTGGAGGCTGGTGGCATCCAATGGCCAGGCCATAGCCAGTTCCGGGGAAGGGTACACGACCAAAGAAAGCGCCAAGGCCGGCATTGAATCGGTAAAGAAAAACGCTCCCACCGCCGCAATCGAAGAGAAATAATTAACGATATCCTGGCGCTTATAGCATTCACGGCAGTAGGTAGCTATAAAGCCACCGGCTTTATAGAAAGGAGGTTGTTATGGAAGATTCTGTAGGCAAGGTAATAACCCTGATTGGATCCAGTCCCGAGTCATTTGAAAAGGCTGTTGCATCTGCTGTAAAGGCGGCAGCAAAGACCCTGCATGGCATTCACGTTGCCGATGTACGCAAGTTGTACGTGCATATTGAGAACGGCAAGATCACCAGCTACCGGGCCAGGGTCAGGCTGGCCTTTGAATATGATGCCAAGGCGAAGTAGCCGTAGCTCTCATTAATACTGAATTTTCACTATCTATATCATCGGTCTACGTGCTATTACAGGAGATTGTTGACTCAGGCAGGTTGTCAGATTTCCCTTTTTATGTACAAAATGCCTGTAATATAAGACACCCTGTTTTTTGGTAAGGGTGTTTTCGCATGAAAGTATCCGCCGTACTGGGCAGA